>NZ_JAOTJD010000100.1:0-504 GCF_042714595.1 Phenylobacterium ferrooxidans
GTTGAAGAAGTGGTGGTCACCGGCTCGTTCATCGCCGGTACGCCTGAGGACGCGGCCCTGCCGGTCGACGTGATCGGCTCCAAGGAGCTGGCCAACCGCGGCGCGCCCACCATGGTCCAGCTCATCAAGACCATCCCGTCCTCGGGCGCGGTGATCGGTGAGAACAACCGCTTCGGCTCCGGCTCGGGCGCGGCGACCATCAACCTTCGCAACCTGAACTCCGCCGTCACCGGCTCGCGGACCCTGGTGCTGTTCAACGGTCGGCGTCTGCCGACCTCGCCCCAGGCGATCTCCTCGGTGGATATCAACCTGCTGCCCACCGCCGCCATCGGCCGCGTGGAAGTCCTGAAGGACGGCGCGGCGGCGACCTACGGCTCCGACGCCATCGGCGGCGTGGTCAACTTCATCACCCGCACCGATCTGGACGGCTTTGAACTCAACGCCAACTATCAGGGCATCTCGGGTTCGCCCGGCGACTACGAAGGCAGCATCGCCTACGGCTAC
>NZ_JAOTJD010000101.1:0-388 GCF_042714595.1 Phenylobacterium ferrooxidans
GCTCTCGCGCCTCTACCGCCGGCTGTTCCTTCAAGACCTCCAAGCCGCGTTCGAGACCGGAGCGCTCGGCTTCTTCGGCGAGCTTACGAGCCTCGCCCAGCCCGCCGCCTTCGCTCGCTTCCTGGCCGAGATGCGCCGGATCGACTGGGTGGTCTACGCCAAGCCTCCGTTCGGCGGTCCCCAGCAGGTGCTGGCCTATCTCGGGCGCTACACCCATAGGGTCGCCATCGCCAACAGTCGGCTCGCCAGCCTCAACGACCACGAGGTCGCCTTCCGCTGGAAGGACTATCGCCATCACGACAAGACCAAGCTGATGACCTTGGCGGCCGACGAGTTCATCCGCCGCTTCCTGCTGCACACCCTGCCGGACGGCTTCCATCGCATCCGT
>NZ_JAOTJD010000102.1:0-285 GCF_042714595.1 Phenylobacterium ferrooxidans
GCGGGCGACCGAGGGGCGGAGGGGCTTGGCCTCAGGCTGGGCCTTGTGCTGGAGGGCTGAGGCCAGCCAGGCGGCGGTGGCGCCCAGGTCCAGGCGGCGCAGGCCAAAGGCGTAGCCCAGGCCCGCGACGGCGCCGGCCGCCAGCAGGAGAGCGGCGATCAGGGTGGCTCCGGGCAGTCGGGCGAAGGCCAGAACGCTGGCGAGCCCGTGCAGCACGCCGTCCCCCCAGAACCCGCCCAGGCCCTTGGCCAGCGGCCAGGCGGCGGGGGCCGGCGGCGCGGCCAG
>NZ_JAOTJD010000103.1:0-275 GCF_042714595.1 Phenylobacterium ferrooxidans
GGCGCAGGCCGCCATCGCCGGCCGTGACGGAGAGACCACGGGTCTCGGCGTCGAAGCTGCGGGCGGCGCGCTTCAGCGCGGCGATCTCGGGCGCGTCATTGGCGCTCGCCCCGCCCAGACCCGACCAGTCGCCGTGCGTCGCCACCGTGCCGGCCAGGGCAAGGTCGCCGCCCGTGGCCGCCAGCACCGCCGAGCCCCGCAGGGCGCCCGATAGCCGGGTCAGGGTGAGCTTGTCGTGGGTCAGGCCCTCGGCGTTGACCCGGGAGATCGGAAGA
>NZ_JAOTJD010000104.1:0-246 GCF_042714595.1 Phenylobacterium ferrooxidans
GCCCCTATGTTCTCCGCGATTCGGTGATGGTTGGCTGAGGCCGCATCAGTGTCCATCACTCCCAGACGCAGTAGGTCTATCGTGACACTCGACTTGCGATCCACCGCGACCACCTCCTCGGTGGCACATTAGCCGACGAGGGGCACCGACGTGTTGCCCAGTCGTCACGTCAGCGTCGAGTGGGTGTACGGTCCGTGCAACCCGATACCCCTAGTCTTGTTGAGGTGACAATCATGGCAGCACGCG
>NZ_JAOTJD010000010.1:0-47500 GCF_042714595.1 Phenylobacterium ferrooxidans
CTCCAGCAGAGAGGATGAATCAGATCAGCCCTGATTTGGGAATCCCGATTCCGTCAAAACGCGGCCCGCTCTAGCGGATCGTCGCGACCGCAGTGGTGGTCGGGGAATAGAGGCCAAGCAGGCCTTCGCGGTCGGCGACCGCACGGGCCGCGCGCGCGGCGTTCTGGCAGATGAGGCCCTTGACCTGGCCAGACAGGCACTGCTGCAGCGCAGCTTCACGCTCATAGGCGTTGTCGCGGAAATAGGTGAAGGAGCGGTCCACGGACCCCCAACCCACTGAGGCGGTGATGGCGGCCAGAGCCACGCCGCACCAGAAAACCGCACGTATCATTTTGAAGCACCCCCCAGCACCAGGGTGCAAGTCCTAGGCCCCATTCTGGGGGGGCTCAAGCGAGCGCGCGTGCGACGCGAAGATGCACGCTCCTGGAAGGTGAGGCGCCGGGTGATCTAGGTCCTGTAATAGTCGCGATACCAGTCCACGAACCGGCCGATCCCCGTCTCAATTGGGGTCTTGGGCGCGTAGTCCAGGGCGGCCTGGGTTTCGGTCGTATCGGCCTCGGTGCGGCTGACGTCGCCGGGTTGCATGGGCAGCAGGTTCAGCTTCGCCTTGGCGCCGAGCTTCTCCTCAAGCACCTCGATATATCGCATCAGCTCCACCCGCTGGCTGTTCCCAAGGTTCAGGATGCGCCAGGGCGCGACGCCGCTGGTGGCGGGATTGGGCGCAAGCGGGTCCCAGGCCGCATCGATGGCGGCGGGCCGATCCAGGGCTGCGACGACGCCCGAGACGATGTCGTCAACATAGGTGAAGTCCCGCTGCATCTTGCCCTCGCCATAGACGTCGATGGGTTCGCCCTTGAGGATCGCCTCGGTGAACTTGAACAGCGCCATGTCGGGGCGGCCCCAGGGCCCGTACACGGTGAAGAACCGGAAGCCTGTGGAGGGGATGCCGAACAGGTGCGCGTACGAGTGGGCCATGGACTCGTTGGCGAGCTTGGTGGCCGCATAGAGGGTGATCGGGTGATGCACCGCGTCCCGCACCGAGAAGGGCAGCTTGCCATTGGCGCCGTAGACCGAGCTGGTGGAGGCGAAGACCAGGTGCTTCGGCTGGACCGCCCGGCAGCCCTCCAGGATGTTCAAGAATCCGACGACATTGGCGTCCACATAGGCCTCGGGATTTTCCAGGCTGTAGCGGACGCCGGCCTGGGCGGCCAGGTTGATGACGCCGTCCGGCTTGGTGTCTGCAAATAGCCGCGCCACGGCCTCGCGATCGGCCAGGTCGATCTTGGCGTGGCGATAGCCCTTGCGGGCTTCCAGCCGGGCCAGGCGCGCCTGCTTGAGGGTCGGATCGTAATAGGCGTTCAGGTCATCCAGGCCCACGACCTCGTCGCCGCGGTCCAGCAGCCGGTGGGCGGTGTGCGAGCCGATGAAGCCTGCCGATCCGGTGACCAGGATAACCGCCATGAGTCTCTCTTACGCTGCGCGATGCGATGTCTGGAGCCGAGCGCCAGTGCCCCGGCGTCTAGCCGTTGGCGACGACCCGGAGGGCGGGCGCCGCGCCGGGCTTCTCGCCGCGGATCTGAGCGACCAGGTCGAAGAGCGCGCGGCGCACCTCATCGACGTCGCCCTTGTCGGCGAGGCCTTCGAGGTCAAGCAGATGGTTTGCATTGATGCGCAGGGCGGAGGAGGAAACCACCTCCATGACCTTGGGCGCGCAGGGCAGGGACCGTTCAGTTTCGTCCAGCAGGGCCTCGGTGAGCTTCTCGCCGGGACGCAGGCCGGTGATCTCGATCTCAATGTCCTTTCCGGGCGTGCGACCGGACAAGGCGATCATCTGCCGGGCGAGGTCCATGATCCGGACGGGCTCGCCCATTTCCAGGAGGAACAGCCGCGCATGGGCGGCGTCCGCGCCCTCGGCGCAGGTCGCCGTCGCGTGCAGGACAAGCTGGGCGGCCTCCGGAATGGTCATGAAGAAGCGGGCCATGTCCTCATGGGTCACCGTGACGGGGCCGCCTCGGTCGATCTGCGACTTGAAAATCGGCACCACAGAACCGGCCGACCCGAGAACATTTCCGAACCGGACCGCCGAGAAGCGCGTGCCCCGGCCATTCTGCTGAGCCTGGATAACCGCTTCGGCCAACCGCTTGGTGGCGCCCATGACGTTGGACGGATCCACCGCCTTGTCGGTCGAGATCAGGACCATCTGGGCCGCACCACAGGCGCGCGCGCCCTCAGCCACGTTCCAGGTGCCGACCACATTGGTCAGAACCCCCTCGCACGGATGCCGCTCGACCATGGAGACGTGTTTCAGGGCCGCGGCGTGGAAGACCAGGTCAGGTTTCTGGCGTTGGAAGCAATCGGCCACCCGGTTGGCGTTCCGCACGTCCACCAGGGCCGCGTGCCGCGACAGGGTCGGAAAGGTCTCGCCCAACTCGCGGTCGATCTCGAACAACGAGGTCTCGGAGAAGTCGAGCATGGTGATGTGGCCAGCCTGGAAGGCGGCGACCTGCCGCACCAGTTCAGCGCCGATGGAGCCGCCGGCCCCAGTGATCAGCACGCGGCGGCCACGGATCAGGGCCTTGACCGCCTCATGGTCAAGCTCGATCGGCTCACGGGCCAGCAGCTCCTCAACGCTGATCTCGCGCATGGGAAGCAGGGCCATGCCGTCATGCTGGGACAGCTCGACAATGGACGGCAGGCGCAGCAGCCGGATGCCGTCGTTCTTCAATTGGCCGAGCTGATCGGCCGTGAGGCCCTTCAGTCGACCCGGTTCATCCAGGAACAGGATGGCGCGCGGATAACGGTTCCAGCGCCTCAGGTCGGCCAGGGCCGCGCCCAGGTTGTCGATGCACTCGATGATGCAGACGCCGCGGACCTGCTGGCCCACGTCGCGGGCGTCGGGACCGACGATGCCGACCGCGGTCCAGGCGTGGTCATGACGCCGCGCGACGTCGCGCAGATAGGTGTCGGCCAGCGCCATGGGACCGATCAGCAGGAGGGACGGGGCCTGGGGCGCGCGATCGCGCACGGATTTCAGCGGCGCGAAGCTGTCGAGGGCGTGCTCGTGCAGAGCGCGGCGCATGATCCGAGCCCCCATGGAGCCCGCCATCTGGAAGATCGGGGCCATGGCGAGGACCGAGCGCGGCAGTCCGCTGGCTCGGTCAATAACAAACACCGCCAGCAGGAAGACCCCCGCAGTCAGGACAGCCGTCCTGGCGAGCACCAGGGCGTCGGGAATGGAGACGTAGCGCCACGGCGACAGCTCGCGTCGGAACATCGTGGAAAACACAGCAGCCAGGGCAGCGTACAGGCCGATGAGTTGAACGACATTCAGGGTGGAGAGGTCGCCATCGTCGAGCCCCACTGTGCGGCTCGCCGACAGGAGGAATGCGAGGAGGAAGGCCCCAGCCGCGATCAGCGTATCGACGACGATGGTCTGGGCTCGGTTGGCCATCTGCTCCATGAATCGCGCTCCGCTCTGGTCGTCCGACGAGCACCATAGAGGGGTGGGCGCGACCGTCCAATGAAACTCCCCTCGCGGGAGCTATCCGCCCTGAAACGAGCAACGTCGCAGCCCTTCACCAGCAGGACGTGTGATGCATCTTAGGGCTCGGCAAAGGCGAGTGAAAGGCCAGAGCCCATCCAGCCGTCCGCCTGCTGGGTCGGGCTCGTTCGGCAGGGATGAATCTCCGGGCCGATGTTCGCCGCCCGGAAAAAGAAAAGCCGCCCCTGCGAGGGGGCGGCTTCCCAGATCGTCGCGTGTGCGAAGCTTAGAAGCTGGCCTTCACGCCCAGAACGACCTTCGACTCATAGATGTCGCCGAAGCCGTGTTCGTCGGTGTCGTGGTAGCGCAGGTCGAAGCCCACGGTGTCGTTGAGGGCGTAGCCCACACCCAGGTTCCAGGTGTTGTAGTCAGCCGGGCCTTCGATTTCTTGGTGGCCGATGGCGCCGGAGACCGAAACCTTCTCGGCGACCGGGACGGCGCCGTTGACTTCATAGTAGGTGGCCTTGCCGGTCTTGCCGAAGAACTCGGGTGAATAGAAGACCAGGGCGCCAACGGTGGCCGGACCGACGGCGGTCGAGGCCGCAGCCTTGTACTCGACGTAGTCTTCGTGGCTGCCGGTCGGTTGATTGGTGTAGCCGTAGTAGTAGACCCCGAAGTCGAGGTTCACGACGCCGATGGTCGGCTTGATGCCGGCATAGATGTCGTATTCCAGGTCCGTTCCGTTGCCGAATTCGACATTGGACACCCAGACGCCGGCATAGCCGATGCCGTACAGGGTGGCGTCAGCGCCGCCGAAGATCTGGCCTTCGTTATTGGTCTGGCTGACACCGCGGAACACGTAGTCCGTCGTGGCGCCGAGGTTGAAGGACAGTGCGATGTCTTCATCGGCGGCGAGAGCGCTTCCACCCATGGCGGCGGTGGCCGCGGCGGCGAGAAGCATGGTCTTCAGAATGTTCATTTTCGTTATCCCCTTATATCCAGCCGAGCTTCGCCCAACCGTCGCCGGAGATCGCCAGTTGGAGACCTCCAGATCAACGCAGGGCGAAGCCACAGCGCGCCCTAGCTACTCGCTGCGCGAAATTTGTGCGTTAACAGAGGCGGGCGCCGTGCAATTAGGCGCCAAGCTGTGCCTTGGGCGCCACGGTCACGCTTTGCGGGTCAAGTCTCAACGCATCGCCAGCGGCGAATAGTTCAGGTGAGTCCCCGCATCCACCAGCAGGGTCTCGCCGGTGATGTGTTTCGATGCAGGGGCGGCGAGGAACACCGCGGCGCCGGCGACGTCCTCAGCCGTCGAGGCGGCCTTGAGGGGGGTGGAGGCGGCTGCGCCGTCGCGCATCTTCTGGGCGCGCTCTGCGCCGACGCCCTTGCCGAACCAGGGGGTGTCGATGAACCCGGGGCAGATGGCGTTGATCCGGATCTTGGGCGCCAGGGCCCGGGCGAGGGACAGGGTCATGGTGGTGAGCGCCCCCTTTGAGGCGGCGTAGGGCACCGACGAGCCGATCCCGGCGACGCCGGCGATCGACGAGGTGTTGACCACGGCGCCTGGTTGCGGCGCCGCCTCCAGCAGGGACCGCGCGGCGCGGACCATCTGGTAGGCGCCCACGACGTTCACACTATAGAGCCGCAGGAAGTCATCGGCGGTCACAGCGTCCAGATCGGCGTGGTTGGGCGCGAATTTCGTCACGCCGGCATTGTTGAACAGGGCGTCGATGCGGCCGAAGGGCTCGGCCGCCGCGGCGATTTTGCGGCAATCGTCGTCGGAGGCGACATCGCCCTGCACGACAACGGCTTTTGCGCCGTGCGCCTCGACCTGGCGGGCGGTCTCGGCGGCCTCATCGGCGCTGGACGCGTAGTTGATGATCACCGCCGCGGCGCCGCGGCTGGCGGTCTCCACGGCTATGGCGCGACCCAGGCCGGTGGAGGCGCCGGTCACCACGACCACGAAATCTTGGAAATCCTTGCCGCTCATCGCGCGTCCTCTCCCTGAAGCTTTGAGCTGTGATAGCCCCTCGCCGCGTTGGAGTCTCTGTTGCGGGGCCGGCTTGCGGGGCGTAAAGCGCCGGCCATGGACGAAACCCACCTGACCCAACTCGGCCGCGAAGTCCGCGGCTTCGACTCGCCGGAGGAGGCCGTTCTGGAGCGGGTCCCCAACCCGCAGGCCGACACGCTGTATCTGGCGCGCTTCACGGTTCCGGAGTTCACTTCGCTCTGCCCGGTGACCGGCCAGCCCGACTTCGCGCACCTGGTGATCGACTATGCGCCCGGACCCTGGCTGATCGAGTCGAAGTCTCTAAAGCTGTATCTCGGGTCTTTTCGCAACCATGGCGCCTTCCACGAGGACTGCACCGTCGCCATCGGCCGCAAGATCGTCGAGGTGGCCGAGCCCGTCTGGCTGCGGATCGGCGGCTACTGGTTCCCCCGTGGCGGCATCCCCATCGACGTTTTCTGGCAGAGCGGCCGGGCTCCGGCCGACCTCTGGCTGCCGGATCAAGGTGTTGCGACCTATCGCGGTCGCGGCTGACGAGTTTGAAGGCGGCGATAGTCGCTGCTGCTGATGTCTGACCGTGTAGTGGAAGATCAAACGCCAAGCGTCACAGTAGACAGAGGGCGATGTTCACCGCGAACGTTCGGTCTCCGGCGGCGGAGGGAGCCGCGAGCGGGCGCCTGTAGCGCGCGAATCAACCGTCGACTAGCCGACGCCGCGAAAATGGGATAAGTCTTAATCGCCCAACTCTCCTCGGGCGTGTCACACTTCAGGCCGGGCGGCGACCCTTCGCCGTCCGGCCGTCGTGTTTCAGGCGACCTGGCGGGCCGATCAGAGCTGCGGACCGGCCGCGGGCTTCACCGAGGCGGTGCCAGGTAGACGGGGTTGCCAAGCAACCGGAGGCGGCCATCGGCGCCTCGAACGTCCACCCGCAACCAGTGGGCGGCGCCGTCCGCCTTAATCTGGAAGGACAGTGTCTGGTCCTGGCTGGTGATGTCCAGCGCACGCACGGCTGCGAGACTTGCGCCATCGCCCCTCAATTCGACGACGCCGCCGGCGACCCCGCTCACGTGAACCTGCAACAGAACGGCGTCACCGGCCTGCGCGAGCAACTGGTCGCCCATCTGAGCGGTCTGATCGCCCAGGGTCGCGGTGACCTCCAGCAGGCGTTTGCCCTCGCCTTCGACGTCGATGAAGACATGGCCCCGGCGCAGGCCCTCAAGAATGGAGGTCTGGGACAGGTCCGCCGCATGGACCACTGTGGTCGGATAGCCGATGGCGCCCGGCTTGGTGGGACTCAGGCCGGCGTCGTGGTTGTCGGAGCCGCCGACGGCCGTAATCCGGTGACCGGCGTTTAGCCGCGCCTCCCAGAACGGAATGCCCGACACCGCGCTTTCGGCGCCGCCCGGGAAGGCGAGGGATCCGCCGTTCACCACCTCGATGGCCTGGATGCGGGCGAAGTCCGTGGGCTTGGCCACCCAGCCGCAGCCCATGCAGAGCTCGCCCGACGGAAGGCCGGGGTGATTGATGGATATGAGCCCCCCGGCCTTCTCCACCTGACCCTGTAGTGTGGCCAGGTCCTGCGCGCGGGGCGAACCGAGCTGGAAGTCGAGGAAGCCGGTCGGGCCAAACACGTTGGCGTGGCCCTGGAAGGTGGTGACCTCGCGTCCGGGGAGCAGCAGGAGGTCGTCGAAATAGGGCGCCAGTTCGCGCAACGCCTGATTCTGGGATGTCGCGTTGTGGTCGGTCACCGAAATGAAATCGAGGCCCCGGGCCGCGGCGGCTTCCAGCGTCCTGAACACCGGGCAGGGGACTCTGAGACCTTTGCGCGACGCGCAGGCGCCATCGGAATGGGCGGTATGGACGTGCAGGTCGCCGCGGAACCAGGCGGGACCGGGCTTCACCGCTGTCGACTGGAATCCGCCGAACGCCGCGCCCCGCTCGAAATAGACGCGCGCGGTGTATTCGGCCTGCGCGCCCTCACGCAGGTTGGGTACGCCCAGGACCAGCTTCCACTCTCCGGAGGGCAGCGGTCCGGGGAGATATGAGGCGGTCGCCTCGGCTTCCGAGACGGTGAAATGGGTCTTGTTCCCACCGCTCCAGCCGCGAAACCGCTGGGGATCACGCAGGCCCAGGTCGATGACCGACTTCTGATCCTTGCCGGTGTGCTCGAATTCCACGGTCAGCCGCGTCGTTCCGGCCGGGACGCGGAACGGTACCTCGCGGTAGGTCTGGTGATCGGCCGCCGTCATGACGCCGCGAAGCGTGGCGTCGGGAGCACGCGCGGCTGACGCCCCGCCGGCCACAAGCGCGACGTAGACCGCGACGATCGCCGCCAGGGATCGGAGAGGGGTCATGACAACCACCACTCTATAGCCACCCGCGAGGCTCGGCCAAGCTCCCGATCCCCGGCGGCGCAGCCCGGTCTCGCAGGATTGGAGCGGCCGGGATGCCGAAGACGTGTCAGGGCCGCCAAGCCGTTATCAAGGCGGCGACGTCAGGCCGCTCGCGTTCCTGCGGGGGCTCCTTGGGGGTGCCCAGGAATATGTAGCCCGCCACCTTTTCCGCAGGCTCCAGGCCCAGGATCGCCTTGGCCTCGTCATCATAGGCGTACCAGTCGGTGATCCAGTTGGCGCCGTAGCCAAGAGCCTGAGCGGCGTAGAGCATGGTCGTGCACACCGCGCCGGCCGAGAGCAGTTGCTCCCATTCGGGGATTTCACCCGCCCGGGGCCGCGAGACCACCGCCACGCAGAGGGGTGGGATTTTCAGCTTGCCGAGCTTGGCGGCGGCCCGGGCGTCGCCGCGGGAATTGGCCAAGGCCTCCAGGCGATCGGCGAAGACCGCCTTGGCGGCCGGCTCCAGGATGATGAAGCGCCAGGGCGCCAGTTTGCCGTGGTCGGGCACGCGCGCTGCGAGCTGCAGCAAGGCGTCCAGTTCGCTGGCCGTGGGAGCGGGCTCGGCCAGGGTCACCGCCGAGGCCGAGCGTCGGGTGGCCAGGAAGGCCAGCACTTCGGGCGCGGGGTGTTGCGGGACCGGCTGGCCGAAGAGCGGGGCGGCGGGAAGCGACAGGGTCATCTCAAAGCGCGCCTCATTAGGAAAGCCGATAGGGGAGTTCTCTTATATGGGGGTGGTTTCGCAAGCTAGTTGAGAACATGTCGCAAAAACCAGACTGGCTTGTCGCCCACGGGAAGCCCTGGCGCAGGGGACCGCCCCGCCCGATCTATGACAATCCCTGGATCAGCCTGACCGAGTACGACGCCGTCGCCCCGACCGGGGCGGACGCGCTGTATGGCGTGGTGGGCTTCAAGAATTTCGCCCTGGCCATCCTGCCGGTCCATGATGACGGCACGATCACCCTGGTGGGCCAGAACCGACTGCCCTGCGACGACTACAGCTGGGAGATTCCCGAGGGCGGCGGGCCGCTGGCCGACGATCCCCTGGAGAGCGCCAAGCGCGAACTGCTGGAAGAGACCGGTCTGGCCGCGGCCCGTTGGCGGGAGATCCTGCGGATGCAGCTCTCCAACTCGGTCACCGACGAACAGGCCTTCGGATACCTCGCGACGGGCCTGAGGCAGGTCCACGCCGAGCCGCAGGGTGACGGCACCGAAGATATCCTGAGGGCGCGCGTACCTTTTCGGGAAGCGCTGGACGCCGCGATCGGGGGTTATATGCGCGACGCCCTGACGGTTGCGATGCTGCTGCGGGGCTACCACATGGCCAGGGAGGGCGCATTGCCGCGCGAACTCTCGGCGGCCATGCTAGGATAAGGGGAACGTCATGGGACGGGAGGAACCGATGAGCCAGCGTCTGGAAGTCATCGACCCGGCATCACCGCCGCCGGTCTGGGCCGCACTGCGCAACGAAGCCGAGCGGGCCGCCCAGTCGGAACCCGCGCTGGCCTCGCTGCTGAACGCCGTGGTGCTGAGCCACCACGACCTGGGCGCCGCGTTGAGCTACCAGCTGGCTCGCAAGCTGGGCGACCAGGAACTGCGCGCCATGAGCCTGCGGGAACTGGCCGACGCCGCCTACAAGTCCGACCCCAAGCTCGTGGACATCGCCGAGGCCGACCTGAAGGCGGTGTTCGAGCGGGACCCCGCCTGCAAGGGCTATGTCCAGCCGTTCCTGTTCTTCAAAGGCTTCCAGGCCCTCCAGGCCCAGCGCGTGGCGCACTGGCTGTGGGGTCAGGGCCGCGAGACCATCGCGCTCTATCTGCAGAGCCGGATGAGCGAGATTTTCCAGGTGGATATCCACCCGGCGACCCAGATCGGCTCGGGCGTGTTCATCGACCACGGCACCGGCATCGTCATCGGCGAGACCGCGGTGATCGGCGACGACGTCTCCATGATGCAGGACGTAACCCTGGGCGGCACGGGCGCCGAGCGGGGTGATCGCCACCCGAAGATCGGCAAGGGCGTTCTGCTGAGCGCTGGGGCCAAGGTGCTCGGCAATATCCTCATCGGCGACTACGCCAAGATCGCCGCCGGTTCGGTGGTGCTGAAGCCGGTTCCGGCCCATTGCACGGCGGCCGGCGTGCCGGCTCGCCTGGTCAACTGCCCGACCTGCGAGGAGCCTGCCCGCAGCATGGACCACACCCTGGCCGACGCCGTGTACGACTACGTCATCTGACGGTTTTACGTGCAGGCCGCGACCAGCTAGGTTCCGCGGCTGTTGAATCGCCGAGGAGATGGCCGTGGACGAGAGAATGATGCGCAAGCTCGAGGGCCACATGCGGGGCACCTTCGCCAATGCGCGGATCAACCTGGTCCCGCGTCCGAAACAGAAGGACTCGGCTGAGGTCTATATCAACGACGAGTTCATCGGCGTGGTCTTCGAGGACGAAGACGGCGACGGCTCCTTCATGTTCGAGATGGCGATCCTCGCCGAAGACCTGCCCTAGCAGAATGTGGAATGGGCCGCCGGCCCTGCCGGCGGCGTAGTCCCGACGCCAAGACGACGGGCCGCCTCGTCTTTGGTCTCTCAATGCAACTGTATGCGCTGCTCGCGCACGTTGACGCCCAGGGACGACCGTTCCGTCGGCCGGCGCCGGAGGATCCGAAGCCGGCCTGGGGAGAATCAGAGGACGCCCAGCATCTCGGCGACCAGCGGGTGACGAACGATGTCGCGGTCCTTCAGGCGGACGACGGCGATGTTGGAGACGGCTTCCAGCTTGTCGGCGACCGGGCCCAGGCCCGAGAGTTCGGGCAGCAGGTCGGACTGGTTGGGGTCGCCGGTGACCACCATCGTGGAGTGCCAGCCCAGGCGGGTCAGCAGCATCTTCAGCTGGCCGTAGGTGCAGTTCTGGGCCTCGTCGATCACGACGAAGGCGTTGTTGAGGGTCCGACCGCGCATGAACCCGACCGGAGCGATCTCGATGGCGCCCTCGGTCATCAGGGCCCGAACCCGCTTCATGGAGAGCCGGTCGGACAGGGCGTCATAGAGGGGGCGCAGATAGGGGGCGAGCTTGTCCTCCATCTCGCCGGGCAGGAAGCCCAGGGACTCGCCGGCCTCGACGGCGGGGCGGGAGAGCACGATGCGGCCCACCTTGCCGGCCTCCAGGGCCTCCACGGCCTTGGCGATGGCGAGGTAGGTCTTGCCCGTGCCTGCCGGACCCAGCGCCATCACCAGGTTCTTGGCGTCGATGGCGGCGATCAGTTCGTCCTGGCCCGGCGACTTGGACTTGATGGTCTTCAGATACCCCTGCTCACGGTCATCATTGTGATGGGCCAAGGGCGACCAGGCCCGTTCTACGGGCAGGCGGCGAATCTTGCCGTCATCCTGGAATTGGCCGGCGTCGAAGGCGCCTTCGCGCACTTGTCGCTTCAGGGCTCGCTTGGTCATCAAAGCCTCCGTAAGAGCATGAAAAAAGGGCGTATCCGCAATGGATCGCCCTTCGAGGTCGACTGGTGATGTGAGACAGACCGGCGTCGTGCGCAGCCCGGTGGACCGCTTTCGCTTCGCAATGTTGGCGGATGAGCCCGCCGAAGCCACAAACGCGACACCTTCGTCTCCGTCATGCGGGACGCCAGAACCGAAAACCGGCCCTAGCCGGTTCGGGAAGGCTATCGCCCTCTCGAATCGCCCGACTAAGATGATCCTAACGGGGTTAATCGCGGATTAAGCAAAGGATCCGTGACAATAGTGAGGGTGCGACAATGAGTGTCTATAACTTGGGCGATGTGGCTCCGGAGCTTCCGGGTCCGGACGAATACTGGATAGCGCCGAACGCGGCGGTGATGGGAAACGTGATTCTCAAGAAAAACGCCTCGGTGTGGTTCGGTGCGACCATTCGGGGCGACAACGACCCGATCATCATCGGCGAGAACTCCAACGTTCAGGACGGTTCGGTCCTGCACACCGACTCAGGCTCTCCCTTGACCATTGGGGCCAATGTCACGGTGGGGCACATGGTGATGCTTCACGGCTGCTCGATCGGCGACAACTCCCTGGTGGGAATCGGCTCGATCATCCTCAACGGGGCGAAGATCGGGAAGAACTGCCTGATCGGCGCCAATGTGCTGATCACCGAGGGCAAGGAAATCCCCGACAATTCCCTGGTCATGGGCGCCCCGGGCAAGGTGGTCCGCGAGGTCTCCGAGGGCCAGGCGCGCATGCTGGCGGGCGGGGCGATGCACTACGTGGCCAACTGGCAGCGCTATAGGAGAGAATTGAGGGCGGCGGGTTAGGCCGCCCTCGCACCCCTAGCCCTGGATCGGGCGCAGGATGATCTCGACGCGACGGTTCTGGGCGCGGCCTTCGGGGGTGCCGTTGGTGGCCACCGGACGGCGCTCACCTTCGCCGGCCACAAAGATGCGGGCCGGCAGGACGCGGCCGGCGCCCACCAGATAGTTGGCCACCGAACTGGCGCGACGCTCCGACAGGGCCTGGTTGTGGTCATCGGCGCCGCTGGAATCGGCATGGCCCACGATGTCGATGGTCGTCTGGGGGTAGGCGTTCAGGGTGCGGGCGACGTCGCCCAGCACCGGCTCGAAGCGCGGCTGCACGTCGGACTGGTCGACGGCGAAGGTGACGTCGCTGGGCATGATCAGCACGATGTCGTCGCCCTGACGGCGGATCTGCACGCCTGAGCCCTCCAGCGAGCGGCGGAAGTCGGCTTGCTGGCGGTCCATGTAGTTGCCGACTGCGCCGCCGGCGAGCGCGCCGATCCCGGCGCCGATCAGGGCGTTCTTGCGGCCCTGCTCACCGCTGTTGGTGTTGGTCAGGTAGCCGAGCGCCGCGCCGCCCAGCGCGCCGGCCAGGGCGCCGGTCCCGGTGTTGTTGCGCACCGGCATGCCCGTATAGGGGTCGGTGGTGGTGCAGGCGGTGAGCGCGGCCGCGCCGGCGATCATGGCGAGGGTGGCGGTGAACTTGGACATGGCGGTCTCCGGGGACTTGGGGATATGACCCGGAAACGCGCCCTCACGGTCAAGGTTCCGGTGGGCTCAGATCTTCAGCACGTGCTTGGCCATGATGTTGCGTTGGACCTCGTCTGAGCCGCCCGCGATGCTGGCGGCGCGGCCTTCCAGATATCGTACCGTTTCGCGGCCCGCCCAGCTGGGCCCCAGCGGCTCGGCCGGCCCATCGGTCTCCGGAAACCAAGGCGCGGCATAGGGTCCGGCGCATTCCACATACAGCTCTGTGAGCCGCTGCACGATCTCCGTCCCCTTGAGTTTCAGCATGGAGGACTGCGCGCCTGGCGCTGAGCCCGCGGCGACTTCCCACAGGGTGCGCAACTCGGTCATCTCTAGCGCGCGCAGCTCGATCTCCACGGCGCTCAGCCGGCTCGCGAAGCCGGGGTCCTCGATCAACTGACCTCCCGCCGATCCGGCAAGTTCAGTTGACGCCGCCACGCGGATTCCGCGCAGCAGGTTGAGCGAGAGCGACACGAAGGCCTGGCCAGTGCGCTCGTGGGTGAGCAGGCCCTTGGCATAGGTCCAGCCCTGGCCCTCCAGGCCGATGCGATTCTCTACCGGGACCCGGACGCCGTCGAAGGTCACGCGGTTGAAGGCGTGTCGACCGTCGATGGAGATGATGGGCGTCACCTCCACCCCAGGGGTGCGCATGTCGATGAGCAGAAAGGTGATCCCCGCCTGGGGCTTGGTCTCGGTCGCTGTCCGGGTCAGGCAGAACATCCAGTCGGCGGTGTGAGCGCCGCTCGTCCACACCTTTTCGCCGTCCACCACATAGATCTCGCCCTCCCTTACCGCCCGCGTACGCAGGGCGGCCAGGTCCGATCCGGCGCCCGGTTCGGAGTAGCCCTGGCACCAGCGGACGCGGTCGGCGACGATATCGGGCAGGAAGCGCGCCTGCTGCTCCGGACTGCCGTAGGCGAACAGAACCGGCGCCAACATGCCCGGTCCCATGCCGCCGACCTGGCCCGGAAGCCCCGCGGCGGCGGTCTCCCGTTCCCAGATGAAGCTCATGGCCGGTGTCCACCCGGGCCCGCCAAAGGCGACGGGAAACCTGTTCACGGCCCAGCCCTTGGCGAGCAGGGCGGTGTGCCATCGCGCCTCGTCGGCGCGCGAGCCATCGAAGGCATGACCTTGCGGAAGCGCCTCGGCGATCAAGTCCCGCACCGCCTGTCGGAAGGCGAGCTCGTCTTCGGAGAAGTCGAGGTTCATGAGGTGTCCGACTTGTTATTATAAGGTTCGTGTAATAATAGTTGGGTTCACGAGACTTGGTCAACCGACAGAGAGGCCCGATGTCCGACGTCCCCTTCACGACGACCCGTCAGGCTGGCGTGACGGCCGGACCGGTGCGCCGCCCTGACAATTTCTCCAAGCATGCCAAGGGCTCGATCCACGACAACGCCACAGCGCAGGGGCTGGGGTTCAAGGGCGGTACGGTGGCGGGGAACATCCACTTCGAGCAGTTTCCGCCGCTGATGGCGGAGCTCTTCGGCCGGGCGTGGTTTCAGACCGGCAACCTCTCCCTCTATTTCCTGACCCCCACCACAGACGGTGAACCGGTCCAGGTCTTCGCGCGCGACCCGGTGGTCAGGCCCGAGGGCGGATTGCGGGCGGAGGTGTGGATGGAGGACAGCGAAGGCCGGCGGGTCTGCGAGGGCACCGCCGCGTCCGGGCCACCAGACCTGGACTCGGCCCTTCGCCGGCGGCTGAGGGACGTGCGCCCACCCGAAGACCTCCGTATCCTGCGGAAATCCAAGGTCGGTGACAGGTGTCTGGATGTCCCAGCCCGGCTTGAGCTTGCCCGCAACGACAACCGGTTGGAATTCATCACCGAGCCGCTGCCCGAATATCTGGACGCGTCAGTGTGGGGCGAGCGGGTGGCGCCGCCCGCCATCGCCATCGACGCCATGCGTGAGGTGGAGAAGCCGCTGTTCAGGCCAGAGGACGGCTTCGTTGGCCTGTTCGGTGCGATTGAAGTGCAGTGGCTCGACGGGCCGGTCTTCATGGAGCACGACTACCTGGCCGACGGAACCATCCTGGCGCTTTCCGAATCGCCAAAGACTGAAGTCGCCTGGTTTGAGAGCACCCTCAAGGACGCCGCCGACCTGCGCGAGGTGTCGCGGATGATCCTGATGACCCGCCTGCTCAAGGGCTCTTCGCCGCTCTGGACCTGATAGGCGCTGGCGGGCATGGGTCAGTGATGAGCTCGCGCACCCGCATCCGGCTGACGCCCGCGGCCCGCCGTGACCAGATTCTGGACGTGGCCGCGCGACTGATCGTGGAAGAAGGCCTGCAGGCCGCCACAATGGAACAGCTGGCCAGGTCGGCGGGGATCAGCAAGGCCTTGGTCTATAACTACTTCGCCACGCGTGACGTCCTGCTGGGCGCTCTGCTGCAGCGAGAGCAGGCTGAGCTTGGCGCGCGCGGCATGGGCGCGGCCTTGCAGGCCCAGTCCTTTCCCGAGCTGATCGCTCAGACGACACGCCTCTACCTCGAGCATGTCCGAGACCGAGGTCCCCTGATCGCCGCGCTGCTCGGCGACCCGGCGACCGCGGCCCTGATGGAGGCGGAGAGCCGGGTCAGTCGCGACCAGACGGTTCGCTATTTCGTACGGGCCACCCGGCGCGCCTATGGGCTGCCCTTGCCCCGGGCGATTGCGGCGGTGGACCTGTTGATGGCGGTCACTGACCGCGCCGGCCGGCTGGTCGCACAGGGGGACCTCGACCTCCCGACCGCGGTGGACATGTGCCTGAAGATCGCCCTGGGCGGGCTTGAGCAGCTTGCGCGTCAGCCGAGCGACTGCGCGTAGAGCGACAGCAGGGCGGCCCAGGCGCGCTCGGCCTCGGCAGGGTGGTAGACGGCGCCGTCCTTCACGCACCAGCCGTGCTGGGCGGGATAGACCTCGACGACGGCTTTGCTCCTGGCGGCCGCGAAAGCCGCCTTCAGCTTGTCCTTGGCCTCCGGTTGCTTGGCGTCGTCGTTCTCGGCGATGGCCACCAGGAAGCCGGCCTTCGCCTTGCCGACCTGCAGATGCACGCTGTCGGGCTTGTCGGTCACCAGACCGCCGCCGTGGAAGGAGCCTGCCGCCCCGACACGGTCCGGGTGGTTGATGGCGCCGAGGAAGGTGTAAAGGCCGCCCATGCAATAGCCCTGGGTTCCGATCTTCTTCCGGGTGTTCACCTGCGGCTGCTTGTCCAGCCAGCCGACGTAGGCGGCGGTGTCGCGGGCCTTGGCCTCGGGTGTCAGCGGTGCGGTCAGCTCACTCAGCTTGGCCCGGTCGGTGGGGTTTGAGAACTCGAAGGGCCCGGTGATCACCGGCGCCTTGCGGGTGCGGTAGAAGGGATTGGGCACGACCACGGCGTAGCCCTCGGCGGCCATTCGCTTGCCCATGTCGCGGAAGGCTGGCCGCAGGCCCAGGATGTCGGTGAAGATCACCACGCCGGGCCACTTGCCCTTGCCGGCCGGGTGGAAGAAGGCGGCGTCGCAGGTTCCGTCGGCGGTGGTGATGGTGACGTCGGTCTCGACGACCTCGGCGGCCAGCGCCTGTCCGGCGAGGGCCACGCCGGTGGCCATGGTGACGGTGGCGAAACCGCGGCGGGTCAGGCGCGAGTCGCGGTTGGCGCTGGCGGGATTGGTTTCGTCGTCCATGGGGAGCCTCACCTGATGCGGGCGCTCGCTAACGGCGCCTATGATCGCCAGGTTAGCTCAGACGCCAAGCCGCGCCTGTGTCAGGCGAGAAACTTGTGCAGGAAGTTTCCGCCCATCTGCAGGCCCTCCATGTCGATGCTGTGGCCGAGGCCTGGAGAGACGTGTCCGCCGACCTCAAAGCCGAGTTTCTGGAGGGTGGCGCCGGCGTGATGGAGGGCGGCCACCGGCACCATCGGATCGGCGTCGCCATGGATCAGCAGGATCGGAGGCTTGACCTTGGTGGAATCCAGGCCGGTCTCATCCACCAGCATGCCGGAATAACCGAGGATGCCCGCCACCTGTGGCGACCGTCGCAGACCGACCTGCAGGGCCATCATTGTCCCCTGGCTGAACCCCACCAGGGCCAGCCGGTCCTCGCCGAGCCTATACTTGGCCAGTTGCTGGTCGATAAAGGCGTTGAGCACTGGCGCAGCCTCCCGCGCGCCGTTGATACGAGCCTGCGCATCCATGTTGGTGATCGGCCACCACTGATAGGCGTCGAGCATGCCCGGCATGGGCTGGGGCGCGTTCGGGGAAATGAACAAAGTATCCGGGAAGGCGTGCTGCCAGTGCGGGACCAGACCGATCAGGTCGGCGCCGTTCGACCCGTAGCCGTGCAGCAGGATCACGAGACTTTTGGGCGCTCGGTTGTAGGCGGGCGCGACTGAGGGACCGGTCAGGGTGGGAAGCGTGGTCATGCCTTTTGGTGCGGGAGGTCGCCCGTCCGGTCAAGCGTGCCGACTCCGGCCAAGCCCGCTTGACGGACGCAGCGGCGCCCCGCCAGCCTTCCGGCCAACAAGACAATGGGAGGACACTCGATGGCCTATGAATTCATCTCCGTGGAGCGCGAGGGCCCGGTCACGGTCTTCACCCTCAACCGCCCTGAGGTCATGAACGCGGTGCATTCGCCGATGCACTTCGAGATGGACGAGGCCTTCAACGCCTTCAACGCCGATCCCGAACAGTGGGTCGGCATCATCACCGGGGCCGGCGAGCGCGCCTTCTCGGCCGGCAACGACCTCAAGAACCAGGCCACCGGCGGCTCCATGGCCATGCCGGCCAGCGGCTTCGCGGGCCTCGCCCAGCGTTTCGACCTCAATAAGCCGCTGATCGCGGCGGTCAACGGCGTGGCCATGGGCGGCGGGTTTGAGATCGCCCTGGCCTGCGACATCATCGTGGCGTCCGACAATGCGGTCTTCGCCCTGCCCGAGCCGCGTGTGGGCCTGGCCGCCCTGGCCGGGGGCCTGCACCGCCTGCCGCGCGCCATCGGGACCAAGCGGGCCATGGGCATGATCCTCACCGGCCGCCGGGTTTCCGCCGCCGAGGGCCACGAACTGGGTTTCGTCAACGAGGTCAGCACCCCCGCTGACCTGATGGCGACGGCGCGCCGCTGGGCTGGCCAGATCGCCGAGCTGTCGCCCATGTCCATCCGGGCCTCGAAGGAAGCGGTCTATCGCGGCCTGGACGAGCCGACCCTCGAAGGCGCCATCGCCGGCCAGAACCGCTACCCCGCCATCTCGGCCCTGTTCCGCTCGGAGGACTTCGTGGAGGGGCCGATGGCGTTCGCTCAGAAGCGTACGCCCAACTGGAAGGGGAAGTAGGTAGCTGACAGATCCTGTCAGCAGGGTGGCGGTAGGTCGAAGCTCCAGCTTGAGGAGCTATCATGCCTGCCGCCGCCCAGACCTCCCGCCACGCCTTCGATTTCAATCATGGGGACTGGATCGTCACCAATCGCCGCCTGAAGCGGCGGGGAGCCGGCTCCACCGACTGGGATGTGTTTACGGCGCACCAGCGCTCGGACCTGCGGCTCGGCGGCATGTGCAGCCTCGATGAGATCGACTTCGCCGCACAGGGCTTCAAGGGCATGACCTTCCGCCTCTACAGTCCAGAGCGCGACGAGTGGACCATCTGGTGGATCACTGACCGTGACGGGGTGATGCAGCCGCCGGTGATGGGCCGCTTCGAGGGGACGCGCGGGACCTTCCGCGGCGAGGACATGGACGGCGACCGCCCGGTCCAAGTGGTGTTCGACTGGCAGACCGCAGATCCCGATGCGCCACGCTGGAGCCAGGCCTTCTCCTATGACGGCGGGAAGAGCTGGGAAACCAATTGGATCATGGAGTTCCGCCGTCCGTGACGCCGGCGTCAACTTTATCCAGGGTGACGCGGCGTCCGGTCTTGTGTCGGGCGCCGAGGCCAGTAAGGGTGGCCCAAACACCTAGGGGAGGGCCGCTGTCATGGACCGCTACGACTACATCATCATCGGCGCCGGTTCGGCAGGGTGTGTGCTGGCCAACCGCCTGACCGAAGACCCCACGGTGAAGGTCCTGCTGCTGGAAGCCGGGACCAAGGACAATCACCTGATGGTGCGGATGCCGGCCGGGGTCGGCGGCTTGATCGGGAACAAGGGCACCTACAACTGGGGCTTCTGGACCGAGGAAGAACCGCACCTCAACAACCGCAAGCTCTGGTGGCCGCGGGGCAAGGGGTGGGGCGGGTCCAGCTCCATCAACGGCATGATCTATATCCGCGGCCATGCGCGCGACTACGACCAGTGGCGCCAGATGGGCCTGCAGGGCTGGTCCTACAAGGACGTGCTGCCCTACTTCAAGCGCTCGGAAAGCCTGGAGGGCGGCGGCGACCAGTGGCATGGCGGCGACGGTCCGCTGGCGGTCACCAAGGCCTCGGACCCCAACCCGATCTACAAGGCGACCATCGAGGCAGGTCGTCAGGCTGGCCATAAGGTCACTAGTGATTTCAACGGCTTCCAGCAGGAAGGTTGGGGCCCCTATCAACTGACGATCAAGGGCGGGGAGCGCTGGAGCGCGGCCAAGGGCTACCTGCATCCGGTCCTCACCCGCGCCAACCTCACCTGCCTCACCGGTGCGCGGACCACCCGGATCATCATCGAGAACGGCCGGGCCACCGGGGTGGAGTTCCTCGACGACAAGCAGGTCAAGCAGGTGGTCCACGCCGACCGCGAGGTGCTGCTCAGCGCCGGCGCGGTGCAGTCGCCTCACATCCTGCAACTGTCTGGGATCGGCGACCCTGAGGAATTGACCCGGCACGGCATCCCCGTCGTCCATGCACTGAAGGGCGTGGGCGCCAATCTGCAGGACCACCTGGACGTCACCCTGTCCTGGGAATGCCCGCTGCCCATCACCGTCTTCTCCGCGCGCAAGGGCATCAAGACCGCCCTGATCGGGCTGAACTACCTGCTGTTCAAGAAGGGCCTTGGCTCCAAGCAGATGCTGGAATCCGGCGCCTTCCTGAAGTCGCGCCCCGACCTCGACCGCCCCGACCTGCAGGTGCACTGCGTGCTGGCCGTCATGCAGAACCATGGCAAGCTGCAGGTGGCCAAGGACGGCTTCACCTTCCACGTCTGCCAGCTGAGGCCCGAGAGCCGGGGCCGGGTGGGGCTGAACTCCGCCAACCCGCTGGACGATCCGGCGATCTTCGCCAACTACCTGTCGACCGAGGAAGACCGCCGCGCGCTGCGCGAGGGTGTGAAGATGATGCGCGAAGTGGCGCGGCAGCCGGCGCTCGACAAGTACCGTTCCACCGAGCTCTTCCCCGGCGAACAGGTCCAGACCGACGCGCAGATCGACGCCTGGATCAAGCAGGTGGCCGAGACCATCTACCACCCGGTCGGCACCTGCCGCATGGGGGCGGCCGACGACGAGATGGCGGTGGTGGACGGCGAACTGAAGGTGCGAGGCGTCGCGGGCCTCCGGGTCATCGACGCCTCGGTCATGCCGACCCTGGTGGGGGGCAACACCAACGCGCCCACCATCATGATCGCCGAGAAGGCCGCCGACATGATCCGCGGCAAAGCCGCCCTCCCAGCCGACGAGGCCCCGGTCTACGAGGACGGTCAGCAGGCGGCCTGACCCTCGCAAGCTTCTTCCACGGTCCGGCGGTCCGTGGAGAAACTTCTGCTCACGATTGCGCGGACTCGGCTGTGGTGCGTTCCTATGGGCGCACCACACGCCTATCTCATGCCGTGAGTGAGGACGCCCCATGGACACCCCGCCGCCGCCGATGCCCGTGGGCTCGGCCCTGGACCTGATCGGCCGCACGCCGATGATCGAACTGGCCGGCTTCGACACTGGTCCCTGCCGCCTGTTCATCAAGCTGGAGAGCGCCAATCCGGGCGGCTCCATCAAGGACCGCATCGCCCGCTCGATGATCGAGGCCGCCGAGGCCGACGGGTCGCTGAAGCCAGGTGGGACCATCGTCGAGGCGACCGCGGGCAATACGGGCCTCGGGTTAGCCCAGGTCGGAATTCTGAAGGGTTACAAGCTGTTGCTGATCGTTCCGGACAAGATGTCCCGCGAGAAGATCCAGCACCTGCGGGCCATGGGCGTGGACGTCCGCATCACCCGCTCCGATGTCGGCAAGGGCCATCCGGAATACTATCAGGACATGGCGCAGCGGCTGGCGGCCGGCATCCCCGGCGCGGTGTTCATCAACCAGTTCGCCAACCCGGCCAATCCGCTGGCCCATGAGACCTCCACGGGCCCGGAGATCTTCGCGCAGATGGGCGGCGACCTGGACGCCGTGGTTGTGGGGGTCGGCTCCGGCGGCACCCTGACCGGCCTGGGTCGCTACTTCGCCAAGGTCTCGCCCAAGACGCAGATGGTGTTGGCCGACCCGGTGGGGTCGATCCTGGCGCCCCTGGTCAACACAGGCGAGACCATCGAGCCCGGCTCCTGGGTGGTGGAAGGGATCGGTGAGGATTTCGTCCCCGACAACTGCGACCTGACCCTGGTGTCCAAGGCCTATTCCATACCCGACAGCGAGAGCATCGGCGCGGCCCGCGCCCTGCTGTTGAAGGCCGGCGTGCTGGGGGGCTCGTCGTCCGGGACCCTGCTGGCCGGCGCGCTGCGCTATTGCCGCGAGCAGACGCAGGCCAAGCGGGTGGTGACCCTGGTCTGCGACACGGGCTCGAAGTACCTCTCCAAGGTCTACAACGACAGCTGGCTGGCCGAGCAGGGGCTGACCGCCCGGGAACTGCACGGTGACCTGCGCGATCTGATCGCCCGCGCGCCAGGGGAGGGCGGGGCCGTGACCGTGGGACCCGACGACACCCTGCTGACCGCCTACAACCGCATGCGGCAGGCCGATGTCTCGCAACTGCCGGTGCTGGATGATGGCCGGCTGATCGGGCTGATCGACGAGAGCGACCTGCTCGACGCGGTGGAGGAGCGGCGGCCCGACAAGCGCTTCGCCCAGCCGGTCAGTTCCGCCATGACGGCGCGGCTCAACACCGTCCAGGCCCACGAGCCGCTGGAGGCCTTGCTGCCGATCTTCGACAAGGATCAGGTGGTTCTGGTGCTGGACGGGCGCGAGTTCCTGGGGCTGATCACCCGCATCGATCTCATCAACTATCTGAGGCGCGCAGCGTGACCGACGGCAAGAACCGCTTGGATTTCAACACCCGCGCCATCCATGGCGGGCAGTATCCGGACCCCAGCACCGGGGCGGTGATCACCCCGATCTACGCCACCTCGACCTACGCCCAGTCGAGCCCCGGGGTGCACCAGGGGTTCGAGTACAGCCGCAGCCAGAACCCCACCCGCTTCGCCTTCGAGCGGGCGGTGGCGGACCTGGAGAGCGGGGTGAAGGGGTTCGCCTTCGCCTCGGGCCTGGCGGCCATCGCCACCCTGCTGGACGTCCTGGATGCGGGGGACCACGTCATCGCCTCCGACGACCTCTATGGCGGGTCGTTCCGGCTGTTCGACAAGGTCAGGAAGCGCTCGGCGGGGTTGGAGTTCAGCTTCGTGGACCTCAGCGACCTGGCCGCGGTGGAGGCGGCGATCCGGCCCAACACCCGGCTGCTGTGGGTGGAGACACCCACCAACCCGCTGCTGCGGCTGGCCGACCTGGAGGCCCTGGCGGCGCTGGCGAAGCGGCACGGGATCATCGCGGCGGCGGACAACACCTTCGCCAGCCCGGCGGTGCAGCGGCCGCTGGAGTTCGGGTTCGATGTGGTCATGCACTCCACCACCAAGTACCTCAGCGGGCACTCCGACATCGTCGGCGGCTGCCTGGTGGTGGGGGAAAACGCCGAGCTCTCAGAACAGGTTACCTTCCTGCAGAACGCGGTGGGGGCGGTGGCTTCACCCTTCGACAGCTTCCTGGCGCACCGGGGGGTGAAGACCCTGGGGCTGCGGATGGAGCGCCACTGCGCCAACGCCATGAAGATCGCGACCTGGCTGGAGGGCCGGAAGGGCGTCGAGCAGGTGATCTATCCGGGGCTGGCCAGCCACCCGCAGCATGAGCTGGCCGGGCGCCAGATGACCGGCGGGTTCGGCGGGATGATGTCGGTGGTCGTGGATGGAGGACTCGAGGCTTCCCGATCAGTGCTCGAAAAGACCCGGCTGTTCACCCTGGCCGAGAGCCTGGGCGGGGTTGAGAGCCTGATCGAGCACCCGGCGATCATGACGCACGCCTCCATACCGGCCGACACACGCCGACGTCTGGGCATCCATGACGGACTGATCCGGCTGTCGGTGGGGATCGAGGACGCCGACGATCTGATCGCCGACCTGGACGAAGCTCTCGGCTAGACAAAACGACCGGTCGTGCTAAAAATCGGGCATGGGAAAAGGCGCGACCACACGTGAGGCGATCGTCAGCCAGGCCCTGGACCGGGCGGTTCAGGTGGGCCTGTCGGGGCTTTCGCTCGGGCCGCTGGCCGAGGATCTGAACCTGTCGAAGAGCGGTCTGTTCGCGCACTTTAAATCCAAGGAAACCCTGCAGTTAGCCGTGCTGCAGGAGGCCATCGACCGCTTCACCGACCGGGTGGTCGAGCCGGGCTTGAAGACCCCGCGGGGGCGGGCGCGGATGGAGGTGCTGATGCACCGCTGGTTCGACTGGGTCGAGGGGGAGCCCGGCATGCGCGGCTGCCTGTTCGCGGTCGCCGCCCAGGAATATGACGACCGCCCCGGCGCCATCCGCGATCTGCTGGTGGGGTCCCAACTGCGGTGGCAGGAGACCCTTGCGCGGGTTGCAACCGACCTGCCGAGGGGCGGACCGATGCCGGCCGACATGTGCCAACAAGTGGCCTTCGAGGTGACGGGGAGTGTCCTGTCCTTCCAGCAGCAGACCAAGCTGTTCAAGGCGCCCAATGCGCGGGCCCGCGCCGAGGAGGCGGTGGCCCGCATCCTCGATGACGCGGAGACCGCGGTCTGAGCCGTCTTGCCGCTTGCAAGGCGGTGTCGCGGGCCTTCTTGAGGGCCTGGAGGAAACCCTCGGAAACCGAGACTTCCTGGTGGCGTCCTCTCCAACGCCGACATCGCCGACTTGAGCGGGGAGGCGCTCGCCTAGTCCGCCGGCGGCAGGTTTTCGGCGATGCGTTGAAGTAGAGCCGCGGCGCTGATGGGCTTGGAGACGAAGTCGTCCATGCCGGCCTCCCGGCACTCGCTGACTTCGTCGGGCGACGCCGCGGTGACGGCGATGATGGGGATGGCCGAGAGCGGGCCGGGGAGGGCGCGGATGGCGCGGGTCGCCTCAAGACCATCCATCCGGGGCATGTGCACGTCCATGAGAACCATATCGAAGCGGCCGGTTTTCACTGCGGCGACGGCGGCGACGCCGTCCTCGGCGAATTCGTAGCGCAGGCCCGCGCCCTCCAGGACGATGCCCGCCACGCGACGGTTCAGGGGGTGGTCCTCGGCGATCAGAATCAGCGGGTCGCCGGACGCTGGCGCCTCCCCGGGCTCGCGGAGAGCGACGGTCGGCGATGGCGGGGCGACCGAGTCGGTCACCTCGAAGGGGATCTCGCACACGATGAGGGCGCCGCCCTCAGGCGCGTTCTCCGCCCAGATGCGTCCGCCCATGAGGGTGACCAGCTCGCGGCAGATGGTCAGGCCAAGGCCCGTGCCCCCGTGCTTGCGCGTCGTGCCGGTGTCGGCCTGAGTGAAGGGGTCGAACAGTCGCTCGCGCTGATCCTCCTCGATGCCGGGGCCACTGTCGGTCACCTCGAAGCGCAGGTTCGAGCCGCGTCCGATGCGGCGGGCGGCGAGGGTGACCTGGCCGCGATCGGTGAACTTGATGGCGTTGTTGACCAGGTTCGAGAGCACCTGGCGGAGGCGTCCGGCGTCGCCCAGGAGGGTGGCGGGCAGACGGCTGAAGCTGACCTTCAGGACGATGCCCTTGGCTTCGGCGGCGAAACGCCAGACATCGCCCACGGCGGCGACCGCCTCGGCGGGTGAGAAGGGCCCCGGATCCAGCAGCAGGGCGCCGGCCTCCACCTTGGCCAGGTCCAGCACCTCGTTGAGAATCGACAGCAGACCCTGGCCGGAGGAGCGGATGATGGTGACCAGCTCCAGGTCATCGTCCGTGAGGTCCCGTCGTGACAGGGCCTCGGCCACGGCCAGGATGCCGTTGAGGGGGGTGCGCAGCTCGTGGCTCATGGTGGCGACGAATCGCGACTTGGCCTGGTTGGCGACCTCGGCGGTCCGGCGCGCGGCTTCGGTCTCCAGGGCGAGGGCCTCCAGGGCCGCTTTCTGGGTCGCGAGACCGGCGCTGAGGGTTTCCAGCTCGAAGACCGTGCCCCGCAACTCGGCGTTGGCGGCCCGCAGCGCCTCGTCCACCTGCAGGCGCTTGGTGATGTCGCGGCAGGCGCCGATGAACATGCGCTCGCCGCCGATCACGGCCTCGCCGATCGAGAGCTCGATGGGAACGGTGTGGCCCAGGCGATGGCGCAGGGGCAAGGCGCGGGGCGCGACATAGAGAATCCCGCTGACCCCGCTCTCCAGGTAGCGCTCGATCTGGCCCTGGTGGCTACTGTGATAGGGCTCGTCCATTAGGACTTGGATCGGCCGGCCGACCAGTTCGTCCTCGGTCCAGCCGGTCAGGCGGGCCGCGGCCTCGTTGGCCCCCTCGATCATGCCGTCGGTGCGGATCACGATCATGGCGTCGGCCGCGTGGGTGAGAATCGCCCTTAACCGATCTTCCAGGGCCCGCAGCTTGGCGATCCCCGCCTCCCGCGCGGTGACATCGTTGACGCTCAGAACCAGCCCACGCTGCTGGCCATCGACGCGGCGGGGCAGGAAGGAGATGCGCAGAACCCGGTCCGCGCCGGACGGGGCTGAAAGCTTTCGCATGCCCGCCTGACCCGCCAGGGCCGCCTCCACCAAAGGGGCGATCAATGCGGCGTCGGTGACGTTGAAGAGATCGATCAGCCGGGCGCCGGTCTTGCCGGGCCACCCCGCATCGGCCCCCTCGCGGGTGACGCCAGCGGCGGAGACCAGATGCAGGTGCTCGTCGAAGTCCAGGGCGAGCAGGGAAAAGGAATGCTGGAAGAAGGTTGTCGCAGGGGCGTGGGCGAGGGCGTCGCGAACCCGAGCCTGCGCACCCTCAGCCGCAGCTTTCTGATCTGGCATCAGGATCCTCGAATCACTCGGCAATCCCTCAGCTTCAGGCCAAGCTTAGGGCTCGGGTATCCTACCCATGGCCTGGCCAGGCGGGCGAAACGCCAAGCCGAATGTGCGCCAGATCAAGGCGGGGCGGGCCCGCGCGGCTCAGTGGCTAGCCGTTCGGCTAGGTGACGAAGCCGCGCTAGACCCCTACTGCCGAAGGGCCTGCGCGACCCCGCCGGGGATTCTTGGAGATATCGCCATCCGATGCGCGCCGTAATCGTCAGCAGCCAGCCGCTCTGCCGCGACGCCCTGGCCGCGGTCGCGCGCGACGATCTGGGCGCCGCCGAGGTGGTGGCCGTCATCGACCTGACGCAGGTCGGGCGCGAGCTGGAGCCGGACCTATTGGTGCTGGACCTTCCGGCGGAGGCCGATGCCGGGCGGTGGATCGCTCGCGGCGCGCAGATCCCGGCGGGGTGTCATGTGCTGGTGGTTCCGCATCGCGACCTGGCGCTCGCGCGCCTGGCCCACGCCCAGGGCTACAAGGGGCTGTTGCCGAAGAGTTCGGAACGGCCGCTGATGGCCGCGGCTCTACGGCTGGTCCTGGCCGGTGGCGAGTACTTCCCCTGCTTTGAGGAACTGGTGGCCGGGGCGACGCCGGACCTGGAGACGGGTTCCGCCCGACTGTCGAATCGTCAGCGGGAGGTGCTGGCTGTGATGGGGCAGGGGCTCACCAACAAGGAGATCGCCAAGCAGCTCGGCATCTCGATCGCCACGGTGAAGCTGCACGTGCAGGCGATCCTCGCTGCGACCGGCGCCCGCAACCGCACCGAGGCGGTGAGCCGGCTCAAGCAGGCGGATTAGGCCTCAGACCTCATCATTGGGGATGTTGAGCAGGACGCCGCAGGCCTTGCAGTGGACGGCGTCCAGGTCGTGGCGCATCAGGCCGCAGTCCTGACAGGTGAACCGCACCTTGTGTGGCCGCAGCAGGGCCTGGGCCAGGCGCACGAAGAGGGTGAAGCCCGACAGCATGATCAGGATGGAGAGCAGCCTGCCCGACGGACCGGGCAGGGTGATGTCGCCAAACCCGGTGGTGGTGACGGTGCTGACCGTGAAATAGAGGGCGTCCACATAGCCGTGAATGTTCGGGTGATTGCGCGCATAGAAGGCGTAGACAAAGCCGGTGACGATGAAGAGATAGGTCACCAGGGTGGCCAGCGCCTTGCTGGTCTCCTCCCAGCGCGTGTTGTCGTAGCGCCGGGCGACGGTCTCCCAGAAGAAGTCGCTGTGGAACAGGGTCCATAGGCGCAGCACCCGAAGGAAGGCGAAGTTGGCCAGCCAGAGCGGGAAGAGCAGGGTGATCAGCACCGCCAGGTCGATCCAGAAGGTCGGCCGCCGGAACCACTGGGACAGGTGGGGGGCGGCCAGGGTGCGGGCGGCGACATCAATGGCCACGATCACCGCGATCACATAGTCGAGGATCAGGAAGACCGGCCGATCGCGGACCATCGGCGTGATGATGAAGAAGCCGATCAGCACGAAGTCGAGGGCGATGACGCCGAGGCGGAAGCGGATCGCACCGGGGCTTTCCCCATAGAACAGGTGGCGCAGCCACACGCGGAGGCGCTGCAGCCGCGAATCGCGGTCGTGGGGGATCGCCGGGGCGGGATTCTTCGGAGCCATGCGCCATCAAACGCGCGAAACCGTCTGTGTCATGTGATTCTGTCGGGGAGTTTCCTCCCCTGTCGCGCAGAGAACGGGGGGAGCGTGACCGCGCGGTGCGCGTGGTGGAGGGGGCGAGCGGCAGATTCGGAGCCCGGTCGCGCGCCCTCCGCCGGCTACCCCGGTCCCCCTCTCCCCGTGAACGGGGGAGGAAAGTGGGTGGGCTAGGGGCTACGTCGCTGCGCCTTTTCCCCCCTTGTGCAGCGTTTCACGGCGCGGGCTTCACCGCGCCGTATAGCCGCCGTCGATGACCAGTTCCGACCCCGTGACGAACTTGGCCTCATCGGAGGCGAGGTAGACCGCGCCCCAGGCGATATCGTCAGCCTCCCCCAGGCGCCCCAGCGGATGCAGGGCCGCCGTCGCCTGGCGTCCAGCCTCCAGGTCTCCCTGGCCGCTGAGGTGCTTCTCCACCATCGGCGTCCAGATGAAGCCCGGATGGATGGAGTTCACGCGAATCCTGTCGGCCGCGTAGATCAGAGCGTCGGTCTTGGTCATCAGCCGCACCGCGCCCTTGGAGGCGTGATAGGGCGGCACGTCGGGCCCGCCCACGAGGCCATAGATGGACGACAGGTTGATGATGCTGCCGCCGCCGGCCTGCCGCAGGTGCGGTATGGCGTGCTTGGTGCAGAAGAACACGCCCTTGACGTTGATGGCCTGCACCCAGTCCCACTCGGCCTCGGTGATCTCGTGGGTCGGCTTGTTGACGCCGGCGACGCCGGCGTTGTTCACCAGAATATCGATGTGGCCATAGGCCGCCGCGACGTCGGCGATAACCTGCGCGACCTCGGATTCGCGGGAAACGTCGCAACGCCAGTAGCGCGCCGTCAGGCCGCGGCCGGAAATCGCCTCGGCCAGTTGCGCGCCCGCGTCGTCGAGTATGTCGAGAACGGCGACGGCGGCGCCTTCCTCGGCCATGCGCTGGCAGGTGGCGGCGCCAAGCCCCAGTGCGGCGCCCGTGACAACGGCCACCTTGCCCTTAAGTCGGTTCATCGTGGACGCCCTTTGATTGATCTGTCTGAACCAACCCTGCGGCTCCGGCGGGTCGACGCATTGCGCAGGGTCAATTTCCGGCGGAAATGGGAGATCTCGCAGGGGCGAGGTCGGTGATGTCCCCGGCCATTGAGGCCAGGCTCTTCCGAGGATTTAGACGCGCGAGGAAAGCGAGCCGACCGTCTGCCCCCTTCTCGCCAGCGGCTTTGAACCTCCATCGTCGCTGCAACGACCTCTCTCCAGTTCGCACAAATCCTTGGCGACCACTCTGGAGGTGTAGACCTATGAAGCGCACGATTTTCATGACCGCCTTGATCGGCTGCCTGCTGTCGGCCGGCATGGCCCTGGGCCAGGAGCCGGGCCGTCCCATGCTCTGCCCCAAGCCGTCCTATGAGACGATCGACATGACCACGCCGACGCCGGTCAACGCCGAGTTCCGGCCAGACATGCTGGCCATCGCCCGGGCCGGCGTCAACGACACCGCGCCCAACAAGTTCTTCCTGCATACCTTCCAGTGGAAGCCGCCCCAGTGCTGCCAGATCCTGAGCGCCACCATGACCATCACCCTGCGGGCCAACCAGCCCAGTGCGTCGGCCGCGGGTTCGGATTCCGGCAATGACTCCATGGGCGTGATGAGCAATCAGGTCGCCTTCCCGGGCCTGAACGGCCCGGTCTACACCACCTTCCCGGTGGCCATGAACCAGACCGCCACCCGCATCGCCCTGCTCAATGGCCTGGCGAGCAAGGCCGATGGCGTCATCCTGCTCAGCGCCAAGGGCGAGCCCACCTTCGTGAACGACGCCGCCACCGCCATCCTGAACAGCGGCGACGGGCTGAGCCTGTCGCAGGGCGCCTTCCTGACCCGCCGGCCACCCGAAACGCGGCGGCTCCAGCAGCTGGTGCAGGCCGCCCTTTCGGGGGTGAAGCAGCATGAGACGCCGCCCGGCGGACGAATGCTGGTGACCCGGCCCTCGGGGCGTCGGCCCTACGTCGTCTCGGTGCTCGCCTCCCCGCCGACCGAACGGTTCCTGGCCGGACGGCCCATGGGCTGCGTCATCCATCTGCAAGACCTGTCCACCGTCCGAACGCCTGCCCGGGACGCGTTGCAGGAGGTGTTCGGCCTCACCGAACGAGAAGCCGACTTCGCGATCGAACTGGTAGGCTGCGCCGACCTTCAGCGCGCCGCGGACCAGGCCCAGATGTCGGTCAACACCGCGCGCAACCATCTGCAGAGCATCTTCCGGAAGGCCGGGGTGAAGGGACAGACCGAACTGGTGCAGTTGCTGGGGCGGCTCTGAGCCCCGCGCTCGCGGTCAAGATTTTGAGGCCCGCCTTGAACCGAGCGGGCGCTCGCAACGACCCTTGGCTGGGACAGGTCGGCGCGGGGCCGGCTGACCAGGCCGTCGTTCCCGGACGGCGCGGAGGCGAATCTTGCCATGGGCCATCGAATGACGTCACGCCTCGCGCTCGCCCTTTGCCTCGGTTTGGCGAGCCTTACCGGACAGCCGGCTCAGGCTCAGCCCCCGCCGCCCCCCGCCTATGACGGGCTGAAGAAGACCGTGTCGGTCGATAAGGTCCTGGCGACCGAGGCGGTGGGCGGAACCGTGACCTCCGAGGGCATGACCGCCATGCTCACCGACGCCCTGGTCCGGGACGGACGCTTCGTGGTGGTGGAGCCTGCCGCCGTGCCAGGCGCCGAGGCCATCGGCGCGAGCGCCATCGTGCGCGCGGCGGTGACCAAGTACGAGGCCGCGGCCGGCGGCTCCAGCCTGGGGGTCGGGGGGCTGCCCATGGGATCGCTCTTCGCCGCCCGCGCCGGGGTCAAGAGCCAGAAGGCGGTCATGGAGATCTCGCTTCGGCTCGTCGATGCGGCCACCGGCCAGGTCATCTCGACCTCCAAGGCCCTGGGCTCGGCCTCATCGTCGGCGGTGGACGCGACCCTGTTGGACTCCCGGACCGGTGCGTCGGCCAACGCCGCCGCTTTCCGCAACTCGCCCATCGGCAAGGCCGGCGAGGACGCCATCGCCAAGGCTGTCCTGCAGATCGCCGCCAGCATGCGCAACGTGCCCTGGTCGGCCCTGGTGATCGATGCGACCGGCGGCAAGATTTATGTTAACGCTGGCGCGGATCGCAATGTCGCCCATGGCGCCACCCTGCACGCCTATCGCAAGGGCAGGGTGCTCACCGATCCGTCGACCGGGGTGGTGCTGGACGTGGAAATGGCGCCCGTCGGAGTGATCCAGATCGACAGCGTCCGGGACAGGCTTTCCACGGCGGTCCTGGTGAGCGGCGAAACCCCGCTGAGAGGCGACGTGCTAAAGCTGGACTGACCGCGACCCGTCGACCGCGCCATCCCGGCGAACACTTGGAGAGACCCCATGAAATCCATCACATTTTCGGCGGCGGTGGCCGCGGCCGGGCTCTGCTGGGGAGCCCCGGCCGCCGCCCAGGTGGTGATGTCGGCCACTAATATCTGCGAGATCGTCCCAGGCGGCGGCAGCATCAACACGGTGCGGCTCAACCTGTTCAGCCTCTCCGACGTCTCGCTGGAATACACCTTCCGCAAACAGCCGACGGGGCCGAGCTACCAGTTTCCAGGCGTCACCCCCACCAGCACCTCGACGATCCGCAAGTTCGCCGTGCCGGAGGGGACCTACAAGCTGAGCTACAAGTCGCCCAACAGTTCCGCCGTCGGCGTCTACGGCCAGAACGTGGTGGTGAAGCCCTTCCAGTTGCAGGGCCAGACCTGCGTCTTCGTCAATGTCCGCAACCGAGCCGCCATCGCCAGCTCGCCCCGCAATTGACGCTGGTCTGCACGGCCGTGGGTCTCCGCCAGGGCGGCAGGAATCTTCGCTAGAGCATGACCGCATGAGACGGAACCGCGCAGCGGTCCCGGCTCAAGCGTGAATCATGCTCTCGCTTATGTCTGGAGCCTGATTCACCGCATCGGCGGAATCGCGAAGCGATTCCACCTCAACGGATCAGGCTCTAGGCGATGCGCCGCCCGTCCAGGGTCGCGAGCCGCAGGCGGGGGGTTTCCTCGTTGGCCGGGCCCATGCCGCGGATGTCGCGGACGGCGAAGGGCTGGGCCGGGAGGCCGCGCAGGCGCGAGACCATGCCTAACGGCTGGTAGAGCCCCAGGAAGCGATCTGGCGTGCCGGTGGCGCCGGCCAGGGGGGCGAAGAGCACCTCCATGGCCAGGCTTGGCCCCTCGGTCAGCACCTCGACGGTGGCGACGATGGGCTCGGGGCGGCGCCAGGCGGTTTCGAGCGCGGTGTGCAGGTTGAAGCGGTCACGCTCGCGCACGAGGGAGAGGCTGTTCTGCTGGCGCAGGTCGCGCTGGTGCAGTTCGGCGACGAAGCCGCCGGCCAGGCGCACCGGATAGACGCCTGACCGCGTGCGGCCAAGGATGAAGACCTGGGCGATGATCTCGGAAAAATCAGCCGGGCTGACGGAGCTGCGCAGCGGCAAACGGCCGTCACCACCGCGCGTTCGCCAATAGTCTATCAACCGTTCTGTATTTGAATGGAACACCGACATCGAGATGCAGCCCTGTCCACGGCCGAATTCGACCGCATGGGGCTTGCAGAAAGATGCGGACCAGTCGCCGGGCGTCTCCAATCGGGACGTTTCGGCCGAGCCGGCAGGGCGCGTGGCGATGTGCGGCGCGGTTCTTGCATGCTTAACGGTGGCCTTGCGAGGAGGGGCCGTCCCATGACGATGCGTTCGACCCTGTTGGGCCTTGTGCTTGGATTTGGACTTCTTTTCCTGGGCAGCGCCGCCCCGGATGAGGCGCTGGCTCAGTGCTGCGCCCCGCCGCCGGTGTGCTGCACCCCGCCCCCTCCGCCGCCCTGCTGCATTCCGCCGCCCGCTCCCCCCTGCTGCACGCCGCCGCCGGCCCCGCCGCCGCCGACTCCGCCCTGTTGTGACAACGGCCCCCGCACCAGCGTGCACGTCAACGTCTCCAGCGTGAACGTGGCGATCGCCAACGCGGCCTCGAGCGCCGGCGCAAGTTCCGGCTCCGGAGCCGGCGCGGGGGCAGGCTCCGGTTCGGTGACCTATTACGGCGGTGGCGGCGGTGGCGGCGGTTATTCGCCGCCCATGTCCACTGGCATGATCCAGGGCCTCTATGTCGACGCCGGCAAGCGGTTCAAGAAGACCGCCTATGAGGCGACCCGCACCCGCATGCGCCGCGTGGTGATCCAGGCCTTCTGCATCGACGACCGTGAAGTTCCCCATCCCGCGTCCCAGGTGACCCCGGACCGCGACATCGACGACGCCTATGACGGCGAGCTCTATCGCTGCCTGGCCGGGACCTACCTGTCGGCCACCATCGCCGAATTCGACGGCAAGGTGGACTTCTCCGGCGGCAAGGCCCTGGTCTGCCGCAAGGGCGACGCCCTGGCGCACATGCCCGGCGGCAAGGTCGAGTGCCGCCCGCAGCGCCCCGGTCGCGACTGCAACGAGCGCTCGCTGCTGCGCCGCTTCGGCGCCGGCATCAAGGTGCTGACCATGGTGATGACCGAGACCTACACCGCCTATCGTGAGGAAGAGGAGCGCGTCAGCGGCTCCACCACCGTGACCACGGCCATGAGCCTGGACGGCGGCGTCGGCGGGATCGTGTACTAAGACCGATCGGACACGCTCAAGATCGCCAAGGGGCTCGCGGCGACGCGGGCCCCTTTCGCGTTTGGGAGCGCTTTCCTCCCCTGTGCAGCGGAGCGGAACGGGGGAGGAAAGGGAGCCCTCAGCTACTTCGCCGGCTTGATCTCCAGCATCCACATGCGGTCGTCCACCAGGACCTCCTGGGCGGCGCGGCGGACGTCGGCGATGGTCACGCGTTCGGTGCCGGGCAGGATGGCGCGGGTGGCCTCCAGGCGGCGCGGGTCGGCTTGCGCGCCCGACAGTTCGTTGAGCCAGTAGCCGTTGGTTTCGCGGGCCTTTTCGAACTGGTCGATGCGGGGTTTCTTGGCGCGGTCCAACTCGTCCTGGCTGATGTCCTTGGCGCGCAGGTCGGCGGCGATCTTGCGGACGTCGGCGAAGAAGGCCGGCAGTTTCTCGGGCGGGATCTCGACATTGGCCGAGACGTAGCCCCAGCTGGGCCAGACCATGGAGTGGTTGTAGCTGACCTGGGGCGAATAGGTGGCCCCTTGGCTCTCGCGCAGCTCCTCGATCAGCCGCAGTTCCAGCACCTCGCCCATGACCGCGGTGTCGCGGGCCTTCTGGGGATTGGCGAAGAAGCCGGTGGTGGGCCAGGCGAGATAGCCGATGGCCTGGTCGGCGCGGCCCTTGTGGGTGCGCTGGACGGGGGTGGGGACGCCGGCCGGGAAGGCGACCTGGCGCTTGGCGGGATCGGGGGCGGGGGCGGGGGCTCGCGGCGGCAGGGCCCCGAAGGTGGCCGCCACCAGCTCGGTCGCCTTCTCCACGGTGATGTCGCCGACGATGACCACCTCGATGGGGCCGCTGGCGATGGCCGGGGAGATCTGATCCTTGAGGTCGGTGAGCTTGGCGTCGGCCATTTCCGAGCGGCTGGGGAAGACCCAGCGTTCGTCGCCCGAGCGCAGGAGGCCGCCCAGATCGCGGCTGAGCACGCCGGAGTCGGTGGACTCATACTGGTCGTGGAAGGTCTTGCTGGCGCTCTTCAGGCGCGCGAAGGCCTCGGGCCGCCAGCCGGGTTCGGCCACATAGGCGGCCAGGACCTGCAGCTGGATGTCCAGGTCGGCCGAACGGGTGCCGCCGGTGAGAACGAAGGCGTCATCGCCGATGCTGAACTGCGCGCCATAGACCCGGCGGGCCAGGACGCGCTCCATGTCCTCGGCGCTGATCTTGGCCAGGCCGCCCTCGACATAGGTGCTGGCCGCCCAGGCGCCGCTCTGACGGTCGCGGGGCATGTCGACCCGGCCGCCGCCGACATTCACGCGCACAAGGACCTCGTCGTCCTTGAAGCGGGTCGGCTTGATGGTGAGGCGGACCCCGTTCTCGAAGGTGACGAAGGTGGTGTCGAGATCGGCGGCGTCCTTGGTGCTGGCGACCTTGCCGGGGGCGCCGAAGGTCTCATAGGGCCAGGCGACGGCGGTGGCGCCGGTGGGCGGGGTGACCTCCAGCTTGCGGGAGGCCTCGAGCGCCGCCAGCAGGGCCGGCTCGCCGCCCTGGATGGGTCTTGGCGAGGTCATGAAGATCAGCGGGCCGGCGCCCTCGAAGGCGGCCCTGAGCGCGGCGGAGACCTGCTCGGCCTTCAGGCCCTTCACGGCGGCCTCGAAGAGGGCCGCGTCCTGGCTGGGATTGGTGACCACCTCGTTGTCGGACAGGGAGCCTATGATCTCGTTGGCCAGCTGGCCCGGGGTGCGGGTGGCGGCGCCGGCGACGTCGGCCTTGACGTTGGCGCGCAGCTCCTCGATCTCGCGGTCCAGCTCGTCCTGGCGCACGCCATAGCGGATGGCGCGGCGCTGTTCCTGCTCGGCGGCGGTGAGCGCGTCCTTCCAGCGGCTGGCCTCGGCGTTCACCGTGACCATGGTCAGCTCGGCGGCGTCGTACTCGTCGCGCTTGAATGCGCCGGCCCCCAGGAAGGGCGGATCGGCGGCGCGGGCCAGGGTGGAGAAGCGGCGGTTCAGCACCTGGAAGCCCAGATACTCGATCAGGTCGCGGCGCCGCCTGGCCAGGCCGTCGGGGCTGTTGTCAGGCGCCTGGATCCAGGCGAGCTGCAGGGACAGCGGCGCGCCCGCCTCGATGACCAGCTTGGCCTCGGGGGTGCGGGGGGCGACAGGGCCAAGGATGGGGTCGGCGCCGGCCGGGCCGATGGCGGTCCAGTCACCGAAGCGGGCCTTGATCTTGGCCTCCATGGCGTCGAGGTCGAAATCCCCGGCCGCCAACAGGACCGCGCGCTCGGGGCGGTAGTAGCGCTGGTAATAGTCGACCATCAGGCCGGCCGGGGCGTTCTGCAGCACCTCGACCTTGCCGATGGGGTCGCGGCGGGGCGGCAGCTGGTCCTTCAGCAGGAAGGCCTGGCGGGCGCGGTAGACGCGGCTGGCGGGATTGTCCCGGGCGCGTTCCTCCGACAGCACCACGCCGCGCTCGCGGTCCACGGCGGCCTGGTCAATGGTGAGATTGCCGGCCGCCTCGCGCAGCAGCATCAGCGAGGTGTCCACCGTCTCGGCGTCGGTGCGGGGCAGGTCCAGCTTGTAGATGGTCTCGTCGAGGTCGGTGGAGGCGTTGGTGTCGGCTCCGAAGGCCAGGCCCAGGCGCTCGAGGATCTTGATCATGTCGCCTTCGGGCACGTTCTTGGACCCGTTGAAGGCCATGTGCTCGAGGAAGTGGGCCAGGCCGGCCTGGGCGTCGGTCTCCTGCAGTGAACCGGCGTCGAAGCGCAGGCGCAGGGCCGCCTGGCCGGCGGGGACCTGTTGCCGACGGAGCGCGTAGCGCATGCCGTTGGGCAGGGCGCCGAAGCGGATCTCCGGGTCGGCCGGCACGTCGGAGCGGGCCTGGGCCCACTGGCCGGGGGCGAGCTTCAGCGGCGTTGCGGGGGCCTTGTCCTGTCCGAAACCGAACCCCCCAAGCCTGGGCATCGACATGTTGGGGACGGCGCAGCCGCTGAGGGCGGTGGCCGCGAGAAGCGCGGCGGCGCCGCGCAGAGGACGGATCATCAAGGCTTTCCGGGTCGATAGCTCAAACGGTCGGGCACCATGCGCCGCGGGTCGTGGCGGGCGCAAGGCGGGACGAGGGCAGGGCGGCCTTACTCGCCGGGCCGGCTGACATAGTAGGTGGCGGTGTTGCCCACGGCGTTGGCCACGCCCGAGATGGAGCGGCCGGTGGTCAGGGTCCCGGTGGCGGTCGCCCCGACGTCGACGGTGTTGGTCTGGTCGTTGGCCACGGTGAGGCGCCCCGAGCAGTCGGAGCAGGAATAGCCGACCGCCGCGTTGCCGGTGGCGGTGGCCGAGGCCAGGCCGTCATAGCCCTCGCCGCCGGTGTAGGAGGCCAGGGCCTCGATGCCGCCGCCCTCGTTGAACTGGGTGTTGTCGACGATGACCTCGCCGCCAATGTCGCCCATGACGGCGTTGTTGCCGACCCCGTTGGCCACCGCCGCCCCCGCGCCGAAGTTGGCCGCGGAGCTGACGGCCTGGGCGCGGACATAGGCCTGGTTGGTCTGTCTTAGGGTGGCGTCCAGCAGGAAGCCTTCGTTGACCGCGTTCATGTTGTTGCCGGCCGCGATGGCGGTGGTCTTGCCGTCCTGCACCTGGCCGTAGGCGGTGAAATGGGCAGCCTGGGTGACGCCGGCGGTGTTCTGCTGGTCGACGATGATCCGCACGCCTGACCCGCCGTCGCCGGAGAGGGCGACATTGTTGCCCATGGAGCCGGCGGTCATCTCGGCCGCGCCGGTGACCAGGCCGTAGACTCCGCCGCCGTCCGAATAGGTGTCAGCCGCATTGGCCTGGTTCACCCGGACGCCGGCGGCGCCGACGCTGACGCCGAGGTTCTGGTTGTTGCCCACCGCCTGGGTGCTGGTGAACACCTCGCCGGTCTGGGCGTTGGGCGCCTCGATGTGGCTGTGGGCGGTGATCGTGGAGGCGGTGGTGGCCTGGTTAAACACCGCGCTCATCGTGCCGGCATGGACGTTGGCGTCGCCGAGGTTGCCGCTGGCGGTGGTGGCGAGGTTGGTCTGGGCGCCGGAGTTGGTGGCGACATTGACGTTGGTGTCGGCCAGGATATCGCCGCTGGAGGTCTGGTTGGAGCGGAGGTCCAGGTCGCCGCCGTCGGTGGAGGCCGAATAGACGTTGCCGGTCGCCGTGGTGTTGGCCGCGGTGTAGTCGCTGACGGTCTCGACGTTCAGGGTCTGCTGGCTGAAGACGTCGCCGAGCTGGATCTGATTGTTGAGGACCGTGTTGGACTGACTAGTAGCGACCCCGCACGGCAGAATCCCTGCGAGCATTCCAGCGAGAAGGATCGGACCGCGTTTCAGCATTGTTGGTGCCCAGGTTGTTGTAGGCCGGCACGTAGCCGCCGGTGATGCCCACCGTGCCGTCGCCCAGCGGGTCAGACGCCAGGCAGGCGCGCGGGCCAGGCATGCCGTAGAGGTTGGCGGTCATCTCGACGACCGCGCGCTCGACGAGGGCGCGGACGGCGAGCTGCATGGGTTCCAGGGCCCCGGCCCCGGCCGAGACGTCGAAGACGTTGCCGCCCAGGAAGTCGAACAGGCCGATGCCCACTTCGCGGCCGACCACCTGCTTCTGATAGGAAATCACGTCGACGACCTCGAGCGTGCGGGTGTTGATCAGCCGCATGTCGAGACCGATGTTCATGACGAACATGCGGGCCCGGAAGGAGCCCTTGAGCTCCTTGGCGTCCGGGCTGCCGCCGGTGAGGTCGGCGCCCGAGGAGCGGATATTGAAGTTCAGCTCGGTCAGGCCGCCGGCGACATAGAAGTCAGAGCCGGGAACCTGGCCCGCCAGGATGCGGCGGTACTCGGCCGCCTGGTCGGGCGCGGGGTTGGGGGCGTCGGAGATCAGCTTGTTGTTGGCGTACTTCAGTTCCAGTTCGGAGACCGAGGTGTCGAAGCGCTCCACCAGGGGCATGCCGGCCTTGGCGAAGGCCGACATGGCCATCAGGGACGCGCCCTGGGTGATCTTGCGGCCCGAGCCGTCGGACTCCGACTTGCCGGTGTAGTCGGCGATGCGCCCCACCGCGATGCGCGGGGCCACCAGCCTGGCGTTGCGGGCGTAGCCGGCCATGCAGACCAGGGCGCCGGAATAGGGGGTCGGGTTGGCGGTGACCGGAGCCGTGCCGATGGCGCTGGCGTAGTTGCCGCTGGGCCCGGCGATCGGGGTGGCGCAGCCGGCCAGGCCGAGGGCCGCGGCGCTCAGCAGGCCGAGGGCGCGGTAGAGGTGATTACTGAGCATTGCCAACGCCTCCGCTGGCGTTGGCGGTGACCGCCCCGGTGTTGGTCTGGCTCGAATTGATGATGACGGTGTTGTAGTTGCCCTGGGTGACCACGGTGAGATTGTTGCCGATGGCCGAGGCGCCGCCCGCCGAGGCCCCGACGCCGGCATAGGCGTCGGCCGCCCCCGAAGCGCTGGAGAAGCTGGACTGGTCCTCGCCCGTGAGCATGAGGCCGTCAACTATGATGCGGTTGCCGTTGGCGTCCCGGGTGGAGAACTGCACCGGATGGTTCTCGGAACCGGCCGCGCGGCCGTAGCCCGAGTTGAAGTCGGCGGAGTTGGTGGACATCGCCTGGGCGTTGGCCTGGCCGGCGGCCAGGCTCAGGGCGAAGGCCGCGGCGAGCCAGACGAGACGCGGCGCGGCGGGGGGAGCGGCGGCCATGAAGATGCAAAAACTCCGCGCGGACGAAAACGTCTGGTCTTTCGGGAGCACAGAGCGTGCCAAAACCGGACAGCGCGCATTAAAGAGCGCAGAGGCTGGCGATTTGGTTAATGAGCCTGTCGGCAAACCCCCGGTTTCGCTGCTGTTTCGAGTTTGGAGAGCGCTTTGGACGAACCCCGCGAACCGATGTTCAACGCGCCATGGCCCGCCGTGGCCATGACGGCGACGATCATCGGAGGGTTTGGGCTGCAGTCATTCCTGCCGCCTGAGCAAATCTTGCCCACCTACGGATTTTCCCCCGCAAGCCTGAATGACGGGCGGGGATTCACCCTGATCACCGCGCTCTTTGTTCATGGCGGCTGGGCGCACGCGTTCATGAACGGGGCCGGGGCCCTGGCCTTCGGCACGCCGGTCGCGCGCTACTACGGCGTGCGGGCGACAGGCGTCGTGGCATTCCTGCTCTTCTATCTTGCGTGCGGGGCGCTCGCGAACCTGGGCTACGGCCTGGTCCATGCCGGGGAACCGCATCTGCTGGTGGGCGCGTCGGGAGCGGTGGCCGGGCTGATGGCGGCGGCGGCGCGGATGATCGCGGGGAAGGGGGTTCCCGGCCCCTATCTCAGCCCGGCGGTGGTGGGCATGACAGCCGCGTGGGTTGTGGTGAACCTGCTGATCGCCGTGGTGGGATTCGCGCCGGGCGCCGGCGGCATGCCCGTGGCCTGGGAGGCCCATCTGTTCGGCTACGCCGCTGGCCTGGTGCTGGTGACGCCGTTCGGCTGGCTATCACGTCGGGGTGTAGTCGATTGATCTGACAGCGATCCTGAGCGACCTTCGTTCTTCGACGACGATAGAGGGACGCCGCCATGCTTGTTTCGCAGATCCTGAAGGCCAAGGGCGACCTGGTCTTCACAGCCGCGCCTAGTGAAACGGTGAGCGCAATCTGCGCCCTGCTGCACTCCAGACGTGTGGGGGCGATGATCATCATGGACGGCGACCGGGTGGCGGGCATCGTCTCCGAGCGCGACGTGGTTCGGGTGATGGCCGAGCAGGGGGGCGCGGCCCTGAACCAGCCGGTCTCCAGCTGCATGACCCGCGATGTGGTGTTCGCCCAGCCCGACGAGAGCGTGAACGCCCTGCTCAGCCGCATGACCGACCGGCGGCTGCGGCACCTGCCGGTCTGCGAAGGCGACCGGCTGATCGGCATCGTCTCCATCGGCGACTTGGTGAAGCACAAGATCTCTGAGGTCGAGGCCGAGGCCGACGGGCTGAAGGCCTATATCGCGGCGGGGTAGCCGCTCGCTGATCTCCGCATGGGTTTGACGCTCCGACGGCGGGGCGGGTACCCCTCGGTAAGGCTGCCTCCAGAAACCTGGGGTCAGGGCTGATTGAATACCTCGGCGCCGTCGCAGGCGGCGGCCTCGGCGAGGCTGTAGCCCTCCAGTACGTCGGAGGTCGCATCGCGAGCTCTTAAGAGCGCTTCACGCAACGAGCAGGTGGCGAGGTCAGGGCAGTCGTCGCATTTGCGGAAGGACAGCCGGCTGACGCAGGGCGCCAGGGCGAGGGGCCCATCTATGATACGGATGATCTCCGCGAAGCTGATCTCGGCGGCCGGACGGGCCAGATGATAGCCACCGAACTTGCCACGCTTGCTGACCACCACACGGTTGCGGGCCAGTTCCAGCAGAATCGCCTCCAGGAACTTGCGCGGCGCGTCGGCACGGAGGGCCAATTCGCCGGAAGTGACCTGGCCGCCGCCGGCGCGGGCCAGTTCCACCAGCGCTCGCAGTCCGTATCGCGCCTTCTGCGAAAGCATCGGGAAAAAGGGCCTCCGTCCCCGTGCGCCTTGCGTTTGCGCCCTGTCCACATAGGCAAGGCGGGCGGCGCTCCGCAAGCCGCGTCACCGTTTTGTCGTCGAGCGGCCAGAAGGGGGTTGCGCGAGTCCAAACCCGCTCATATAAGCCCCCCTCGCTCAGCAGACGGGGCGGCGGACGACGAAATCCGGGGCGGCTAAGCCCTTGAAATTGTTTCCTCCAATCGTCGGTTGACACGAGAGAGGCCGGCCCCTAGAACGCCGCCTCCGCCGACCACTGGCGTTAAACAGTGGGGCAGGGGAAACCCGGTCCTGGTCTTTGACATTGTTGATTTGGAAAGAGAAACGCAGGCGGCGGCGCTCTGGCGATAGTCCTAACCAGACTATCTCGACGCTGACTAATCTGCGGTCTCTTGAAGACAATACCATATGCCACACGGTCTTCGGATCGTTGGTGTTATGTACCTCGTCAAGAAACTATGTAGACCAATGCCAGACAGACCTTCGGGTCTGTCACATTGAAGTCAGAGTCAACTCAACCTGAGAGTTTGATCCTGGCTCAGAGCGAACGCTGGCGGCAGGCCTAATACATGCAAGTCGAGCGGGTCCTTCGGGATTAGCGGCGGACGGGTGAGTAACGCGTGGGAACGTGCCCTTTGGTACGGAACAACTGAGGGAAACTTCAGCTAATACCGTATGTGCCCTTCGGGGGAAAGATTTATCGCCATTGGAGCGGCCCGCGTTGGATTAGGTAGTTGGTGAGGTAAAGGCTCACCAAGCCTACGATCCATAGCTGGTCTGAGAGGATGACCAGCCACACTGGGACTGAGACACGGCCCAGACTCCTACGGGAGGCAGCAGTAGGGAATCTTGCGCAATGGGCGAAAGCCTGACGCAGCCATGCCGCGTGAATGATGAAGGTCTTAGGATTGTAAAATTCTTTCACCGGGGACGATAATGACGGTACCCGGAGAAGAAGCCCCGGCTAACTTCGTGCCAGCAGCCGCGGTAATACGAAGGGGGCTAGCGTTGCTCGGAATTACTGGGCGTAAAGGGAGCGTAGGCGGATAGTTTAGTCAGAGGTGAAAGCCCAGGGCTCAACCTTGGAACTGCCTTTGATACTGGCTATCTTGAGTATGGGAGAGGTGAGTGGAACTCCGAGTGTAGAGGTGAAATTCGTAGATATTCGGAAGAACACCAGTGGCGAAGGCGACTCACTGGCCCATTACTGACGCTGAGGCTCGAAAGCGTGGGGAGCAAACAGGATTAGATACCCTGGTAGTCCACGCCGTAAACGATGAGTGCTAGTTGTCGGCATGCATGCATGTCGGTGACGCAGCTAACGCATTAAGCACTCCGCCTGGGGAGTACGGTCGCAAGATTAAAACTCAAAGGAATTGACGGGGGCCCGCACAAGCGGTGGAGCATGTGGTTTAATTCGAAGCAACGCGCAGAACCTTACCACCTTTTGACATGCCCGGACCACCAGAGAGATCTGGCTTTCCCTTCGGGGACTGGGACACAGGTGCTGCATGGCTGTCGTCAGCTCGTGTCGTGAGATGTTGGGTTAAGTCCCGCAACGAGCGCAACCCACGCCATTAGTTGCCATCATTTAGTTGGGCACTCTAATGGGACCGCCGGTGGTAAGCCGGAGGAAGGTGTGGATGACGTCAAGTCCTCATGGCCCTTACAAGGTGGGCTACACACGTGCTACAATGGCGACTACAGAGGGTTGCAACCCAGCGATGGTGAGCTAATCCCCAAAAGTCGTCTCAGTTCGGATTGCACTCTGCAACTCGAGTGCATGAAGTCGGAATCGCTAGTAATCGCGGATCAGCATGCCGCGGTGAATACGTTCCCGGGCCTTGTACACACCGCCCGTCACACCATGGGAGTTGGTTTTACCCGAAGGCGATGCGCTAACCCGCAAGGGAGGCAGTCGACCACGGTAGGGTCAGCGACTGGGGTGAAGTCGTAACAAGGTAGCCGTAGGGGAACCTGCGGCTGGATCACCTCCTTTCTAAGGATGAGCCTCCAGAACCTCTCGCGGTTCTATTGGTTCGTCATAGACACTAAACAGGTGCGGAGTGTCGCCGTCTTCGTTTCTCTTTCCACAAAACACCGCAGCCGTTCTCTAGGCTGTGGTGCGATCGCGTGTTCCGGGACTCGGTCCTGGGACAAGCCGCTTCAAGGGCCTGTAGCTCAGTTGGTTAGAGCACACGCCTGATAAGCGTGAGGTCGGCAGTTCGAGTCTGCCTGGGCCCACCACACTTCTCGTGTGATACCTCGGGCGGACAGGTCGATGACAAGCTCTCAGCTTGAGCGGCTCCTCTTCAAAAGGGGGCCATAGCTCAGTTGGTAGAGCGCGTGCTTTGCAAGCATGAGGTCGTCGGTTCGATCCCGTCTGGCTCCACCATGAAGACGTGAATAACGCGATCGGAAAGATACAAAGTTTCCAACGCCTGGCTATGCCGGCGCTGGTTCAATGACATCGTGAATTGAAGGGTTTATCCGGCCCCCCCTGGGGTTTGGAGGATGGACCTGAGAAGACATCATTGTTCGAAAGAACAAGATTTCTATAGCGCATGTGAGGGCGCCACCCACCGCTTCGTACCGACGGGTGGCAAATACCGTCCCCTTACATGAGTTTCACTGAGAACGATCAAGCGCATAAGGGCTTCTGATGGATGCCTTGGCGTCGAGAGGCGATGAAGGACGTGGCACGCTGCGATAAGCTTCGGGGAGGCGCGAGCACCCTTTGATCCGAAGATTTCCGAATGGGGAAACCCACCTTTACGATTTGCGAATTTGATTTTCAGCTTCGGCTGGGCATCAGGTTCGTACGTCGTTCAAAGGTATAATGACCTGAATAAAATAGGGTTCATTAAGCAAACCCGGGGAACTGAAACATCTCAGTACCCGGAGGAAAGGACATCAACCGAGACTCCCGTAGTAGTGGCGAGCGAACCGGGACCAGGCCAGTGCCGTCGTGACATAAAGCCGAATGACTTGGAAAGGTCAGCCATAGCGGGTGATAGCCCCGTAGGCGTCAATTAGCGACGGACTCGAGTAGGGCGGGACACGTGAAATCCTGTCTGAACATGGGGGGACCACCCTCCAAGCCTAAGTACTCCTCGACGACCGATAGTGAACAAGTACCGTGAGGGAAAGGTGAAAAGCACCCCGACAAGGGGAGTGAAATAGAACCTGAAATCGGAAGCCTACAAGCAGTCGGAGCCACCTCGCGTGGTGACGGCGTACCTTTTGTATAATGGGTCAGCGACTTCATGTGCCGTGCAAGCTTAAGCCGTTAGGTGTAGGCGCAGCGAAAGCGAGTCTGAATAGGGCGAATAAGTACGTCGCATGACGACCCGAAACCAGGTGATCTATCCATGAGCAGGTTGAAGGCTGGGTAACACCAGCTGGAGGACCGAACCCGTGAATGTTGAAAAATTCTGGGATGACTTGTGGATAGGGGTGAAAGGCCAATCAAACCTGGACATAGCTGGTTCTCCGCGAAAACTATTTAGGTAGTGCGTCGGACGAATTCCTTGGGGGGTAGAGCACTGGATGGATGCGGGGGTCGCGAGATCTACCAATTCTAACCAAACTCCGAATACCCAAGAGAACTATCCGGCAGACACACGGCGGGTGCTAACGTCCGTCGTGAAGAGGGAAACAACCCTAACCATCATCTAAGGTCCCCAAGTAATGGCTAAGTGGGAAACGATGTGGGATTGCTTTGACAACCAGGATGTTGGCTTAGAAGCAGCCATCATTTAAAGAAAGCGTAACAGCTCACTGGTCAAGCGATCCTGCGCGGAAAATGTAACGGGGCTAAAGCCATTCACCGAAGGTATGGGTTTGCAGTTTACTGCAAGCGGTAGCGGAGCGTTCCGTAAGCCTGTGAAGGTAAGGCGTGAGCCTTGCTGGAGGTATCGGAAGTGAGAATGCTGACATGAGTAACGATAAAGAGTGTGAGAAACACTCTCGCCGAAAGTCCAAGGGTTCCTGCGTAAAGCTAATCTGCGCAGGGTTAGCCGGCCCCTAAGGCGAGGCCGAAAGGCGTAGTCGATGGGAATCAGGTGAATATTCCTGAGCCAGTTGGAAGTGACGGATCCCGTAAATTGTGAGGGCTTATTGGATTGTTCCTTGCAGTGAAGGGGTCCCTGGAAATAACTCCAACGGAGACCGTACCCTAAACCGACACAGGTGGACAGGTAGAGTATACCAAGGCGCTTGAGAGAACTATGCTGAAGGAACTCGGCAAATTGCACGCGTAACTTCGGGATAAGCGTGACTCTGCTTAGGGCAACCTTTGTAGAGTGGCACAGGCCAGGGGGTAGCGACTGTTTATCAAAAACACAGGGCTCTGCGAAGCCGCAAGGCGACGTATAGGGTCTGACGCCTGCCCGGTGCCGGAAGGTTAAAAGGAGTGGTGCAAGCTGCGAATTGAAGCCCCGGTAAACGGCGGCCGTAACTATAACGGTCCTAAGGTAGCGAAATTCCTTGTCGGGTAAGTTCCGACCTGCACGAATGGCGTAACGACTTCCCCACTGTCTCCAGCATAGGCTCAGTGAAATTGAATTCCCCGTGAAGATGCGGGGTTCCCGCGGTCAGACGGAAAGACCCTATGAACCTTTACTGCAGCTTCGCCTTGGCGTTAGCGGCAACATGTGTAGGATAGGTGGGAGGCTATGAAACCGGGGCGCCAGTTCCGGTGGAGCCAACCTTGAAATACCACCCTTGTTGTCGCTGACGTCTAACCGCAGCCCGTTATCCGGGTTCGGGACATGGCGTGGCGGGCAGTTTGACTGGGGCGGTCGCCTCCCAAAGTGTAACGGAGGCGCGCGATGGTGGGCTCAGAGCGGTCGGAAATCGCTCGATGAGTGCAATGGCATAAGCCCGCCTGACTGCGAGACTGACAAGTCGAGCAGAGACGAAAGTCGGCCATAGTGATCCGGTGGTTCTGCGTGGAAGGGCCATCGCTCAACGAATAAAAGGTACTCTAGGGATAACAGGCTGATTTTGCCCAAGCGTCCACAGCGACGGCAAAGTTTGGCACCTCGATGTCGGCTCATCACATCCTGGGGCTGGAGCAGGTCCCAAGGGTTCGGCTGTTCGCCGATTAAAGTGGTACGTGAGCTGGGTTCAGAACGTCGTGAGACAGTTTGGTCCCTATCTGCCGTGGGTGTACGAAACTTGAGAGGATCTGTCCCTAGTACGAGAGGACCGGGATGGACATACCTCTGGTGGACCTGTCGTGGCGCCAGCCGCGCAGCAGGGTAGCTAAGTATGGACTAGATAACCGCTGAAAGCATCTAAGCGGGAAACTAACCTCAAAACAAGGTTTCGCCGAGAGCCGTGGTAGACCACCACGTTGATAGGCCAGGTGTGGAAGTGCCGCGAGGCATGCAGCTTACTGGTACTAATCGCTCGATCGGCTTGATCGTTCTTAGTGAAATTCATGAATGCGCTTCAGAAATCGCGCTTTCAGCAGTGATGTCTTCTCAAATATCCGTTTCGTTGACCTGGTGGTTTTGCCGAGAGGTCCCCACCCGATCCCATTCCGAACTCGGTCGTTAAGCCTCTCTGGGCCGATGGTACTTTGTCTTAAGGCACGGGAGAGTAGGTCGCCGCCAGGTCTACCAAACGGATATGTCCAATAACCCTTCAATCACGATTATAGCTTTGCCGCGGGGTGGAGCAGCCCGGTAGCTCGTCAGGCTCATAACCTGAAGGTCACAGGTTCAAATCCTGTCCCCGCACCCAAAGATCTCTTAAAGCCCCGCTCGCGCGGGGTTTTTTGCGTTTGGACGGCTGGAGCAGGTTTCGGATAACCTAGATTGTGCGCAGGCGCGGCGCCGGCCGCGGCCGGCCGCAAGGCTCCTTCGCCAGGGCCCGAGTTCCACTTCGTGATCCGCGCTTGTGGGGCCGACCAGGACGTCGCGAGCGAACGCCGCCGATACTCAACCCCTTGCTTATCGTCGAGGCCTGTTCGTCCATTTTACGCAAGTATTCGTCTCCGGGATACCGAACCGTGTCAAGACACGGGGGGCCGCGGAGCCGTCCCGCGGCGCAGCGATGGCAGCCGTCGGCCGCCTCGCCTGCGCCGACGCGCGCCTCCTTGCAGAGGAAACTTCGGTGGCGCGGCCTGGCCGCCGGCTAGAGCCTAAGGACGGCATTGATCTGCTCAAACTCAGGCCGCAGCAGGTGATCGACAAAGCGCCGGGGAGTCCCGGAGCATCGCCTCTGAGGCGCGACTGCAGTCTGGTCGATAGGGGTTCCATCTAATAGGCACAGCATAGGGTCAAAGAAGAGCCGATGCGCACATCGGCAGGGAAGCGAGATCATCATCGCGATAGATTTGCCGTGACCTTCGACCGGCGGCGCACGCGTTCAAGGGAGGCTCCTGCGGGGAGGGCCCCGGTCTCAGCGGCATCGGCCTGGCCAACGCTACAGGGGTGGTCGGACGCCTGGCGGAAGCTTCGATCTTCCCGCCCCGGGGAGGGGGCGCGGGCACTACGATGGGCCCTGGTCGGAGCGCCGCTCCGGCGATGGGCGCCGGCTTGGCGCCGCGGGTGAGTCGGGTGAGCCCGGCCCGGGGGAGCTCCGGCCTTGCCCGCCGCGACGGGAGATCCATCTTCCTATGCGGGACCTCCGGGTGATGGCGCCGCCGAAGAATCGGCGACCCGCCGTCCCGGGGGGCGGGGAGGGCGTCGCCCG
>NZ_JAOTJD010000010.1:50000-99742 GCF_042714595.1 Phenylobacterium ferrooxidans
CCACACTTCTCGTGTGATACCTCGGGCGGACAGGTCGATGACAAGCTCTCAGCTTGAGCGGCTCCTCTTCAAAAGGGGGCCATAGCTCAGTTGGTAGAGCGCGTGCTTTGCAAGCATGAGGTCGTCGGTTCGATCCCGTCTGGCTCCACCATGAAGACGTGAATAACGCGATCGGAAAGATACAAAGTTTCCAACGCCTGGCTATGCCGGCGCTGGTTCAATGACATCGTGAATTGAAGGGTTTATCCGGCCCCCCCTGGGGTTTGGAGGATGGACCTGAGAAGACATCATTGTTCGAAAGAACAAGATTTCTATAGCGCATGTGAGGGCGCCACCCACCGCTTCGTACCGACGGGTGGCAAATACCGTCCCCTTACATGAGTTTCACTGAGAACGATCAAGCGCATAAGGGCTTCTGATGGATGCCTTGGCGTCGAGAGGCGATGAAGGACGTGGCACGCTGCGATAAGCTTCGGGGAGGCGCGAGCACCCTTTGATCCGAAGATTTCCGAATGGGGAAACCCACCTTTACGATTTGCGAATTTGATTTTCAGCTTCGGCTGGGCATCAGGTTCGTACGTCGTTCAAAGGTATAATGACCTGAATAAAATAGGGTTCATTAAGCAAACCCGGGGAACTGAAACATCTCAGTACCCGGAGGAAAGGACATCAACCGAGACTCCCGTAGTAGTGGCGAGCGAACCGGGACCAGGCCAGTGCCGTCGTGACATAAAGCCGAATGACTTGGAAAGGTCAGCCATAGCGGGTGATAGCCCCGTAGGCGTCAATTAGCGACGGACTCGAGTAGGGCGGGACACGTGAAATCCTGTCTGAACATGGGGGGACCACCCTCCAAGCCTAAGTACTCCTCGACGACCGATAGTGAACAAGTACCGTGAGGGAAAGGTGAAAAGCACCCCGACAAGGGGAGTGAAATAGAACCTGAAATCGGAAGCCTACAAGCAGTCGGAGCCACCTCGCGTGGTGACGGCGTACCTTTTGTATAATGGGTCAGCGACTTCATGTGCCGTGCAAGCTTAAGCCGTTAGGTGTAGGCGCAGCGAAAGCGAGTCTGAATAGGGCGAATAAGTACGTCGCATGACGACCCGAAACCAGGTGATCTATCCATGAGCAGGTTGAAGGCTGGGTAACACCAGCTGGAGGACCGAACCCGTGAATGTTGAAAAATTCTGGGATGACTTGTGGATAGGGGTGAAAGGCCAATCAAACCTGGACATAGCTGGTTCTCCGCGAAAACTATTTAGGTAGTGCGTCGGACGAATTCCTTGGGGGGTAGAGCACTGGATGGATGCGGGGGTCGCGAGATCTACCAATTCTAACCAAACTCCGAATACCCAAGAGAACTATCCGGCAGACACACGGCGGGTGCTAACGTCCGTCGTGAAGAGGGAAACAACCCTAACCATCATCTAAGGTCCCCAAGTAATGGCTAAGTGGGAAACGATGTGGGATTGCTTTGACAACCAGGATGTTGGCTTAGAAGCAGCCATCATTTAAAGAAAGCGTAACAGCTCACTGGTCAAGCGATCCTGCGCGGAAAATGTAACGGGGCTAAAGCCATTCACCGAAGGTATGGGTTTGCAGTTTACTGCAAGCGGTAGCGGAGCGTTCCGTAAGCCTGTGAAGGTAAGGCGTGAGCCTTGCTGGAGGTATCGGAAGTGAGAATGCTGACATGAGTAACGATAAAGAGTGTGAGAAACACTCTCGCCGAAAGTCCAAGGGTTCCTGCGTAAAGCTAATCTGCGCAGGGTTAGCCGGCCCCTAAGGCGAGGCCGAAAGGCGTAGTCGATGGGAATCAGGTGAATATTCCTGAGCCAGTTGGAAGTGACGGATCCCGTAAATTGTGAGGGCTTATTGGATTGTTCCTTGCAGTGAAGGGGTCCCTGGAAATAACTCCAACGGAGACCGTACCCTAAACCGACACAGGTGGACAGGTAGAGTATACCAAGGCGCTTGAGAGAACTATGCTGAAGGAACTCGGCAAATTGCACGCGTAACTTCGGGATAAGCGTGACTCTGCTTAGGGCAACCTTTGTAGAGTGGCACAGGCCAGGGGGTAGCGACTGTTTATCAAAAACACAGGGCTCTGCGAAGCCGCAAGGCGACGTATAGGGTCTGACGCCTGCCCGGTGCCGGAAGGTTAAAAGGAGTGGTGCAAGCTGCGAATTGAAGCCCCGGTAAACGGCGGCCGTAACTATAACGGTCCTAAGGTAGCGAAATTCCTTGTCGGGTAAGTTCCGACCTGCACGAATGGCGTAACGACTTCCCCACTGTCTCCAGCATAGGCTCAGTGAAATTGAATTCCCCGTGAAGATGCGGGGTTCCCGCGGTCAGACGGAAAGACCCTATGAACCTTTACTGCAGCTTCGCCTTGGCGTTAGCGGCAACATGTGTAGGATAGGTGGGAGGCTATGAAACCGGGGCGCCAGTTCCGGTGGAGCCAACCTTGAAATACCACCCTTGTTGTCGCTGACGTCTAACCGCAGCCCGTTATCCGGGTTCGGGACATGGCGTGGCGGGCAGTTTGACTGGGGCGGTCGCCTCCCAAAGTGTAACGGAGGCGCGCGATGGTGGGCTCAGAGCGGTCGGAAATCGCTCGATGAGTGCAATGGCATAAGCCCGCCTGACTGCGAGACTGACAAGTCGAGCAGAGACGAAAGTCGGCCATAGTGATCCGGTGGTTCTGCGTGGAAGGGCCATCGCTCAACGAATAAAAGGTACTCTAGGGATAACAGGCTGATTTTGCCCAAGCGTCCACAGCGACGGCAAAGTTTGGCACCTCGATGTCGGCTCATCACATCCTGGGGCTGGAGCAGGTCCCAAGGGTTCGGCTGTTCGCCGATTAAAGTGGTACGTGAGCTGGGTTCAGAACGTCGTGAGACAGTTTGGTCCCTATCTGCCGTGGGTGTACGAAACTTGAGAGGATCTGTCCCTAGTACGAGAGGACCGGGATGGACATACCTCTGGTGGACCTGTCGTGGCGCCAGCCGCGCAGCAGGGTAGCTAAGTATGGACTAGATAACCGCTGAAAGCATCTAAGCGGGAAACTAACCTCAAAACAAGGTTTCGCCGAGAGCCGTGGTAGACCACCACGTTGATAGGCCAGGTGTGGAAGTGCCGCGAGGCATGCAGCTTACTGGTACTAATCGCTCGATCGGCTTGATCGTTCTTAGTGAAATTCATGAATGCGCTTCAGAAATCGCGCTTTCAGCAGTGATGTCTTCTCAAATATCCGTTTCGTTGACCTGGTGGTTTTGCCGAGAGGTCCCCACCCGATCCCATTCCGAACTCGGTCGTTAAGCCTCTCTGGGCCGATGGTACTTTGTCTTAAGGCACGGGAGAGTAGGTCGCCGCCAGGTCTACCAAACGGATATGTCCAATAACCCTTCAATCACGATTATAGCTTTGCCGCGGGGTGGAGCAGCCCGGTAGCTCGTCAGGCTCATAACCTGAAGGTCACAGGTTCAAATCCTGTCCCCGCACCCAAAGATCTCTTAAAGCCCCGCTCGCGCGGGGTTTTTTGCGTTTGGACGGTCGCGCCCGCGCGAAATTGGCCGAGATCTAAGCTTGCGAATACTTAAGACGCGTCAGAATTGGCCGCCTCATTGTCCGGATTGACCACGCGGCGATGCCCCTCGGCCACCGGAGCACCTATCCCGCGGCCTTCCGAAGCCCCTGCAATGGCCAGAGCTATCAGCCGCTGGCGCGCGACCGCGGTCTGACCCGGTTTGGTGTCAGCCTGCCGGTGATCGAGCACGGCCGATGTTTCTGCTGGTCGCGGCTCGCTTGTAGCCGCGTTGCGAAACGGCGGCGCCGTGGCGGCTTAGGCCACAGAAAAAGGGCCGGCGTGATGCCGACCCTTTCCCCGCAAATCTGGGTGTTTGGTTTAGCGCTGGGCGAGCCGCATCGCTTCGAGCTGGGCGACGTCCGAGGCGCCGAGCTGCTCGAGGGCCGAGTTGACCGAGCCCTTCATGCAGCGGCCGTAGGCGTCGAGGAACAGGCTCTCGCTGGTCACCGCCTTGGCGCACACCTTCTTGGCGGCCGCGACAATGTCGGCGTGGATCTGGGCGCTGGACTTGCCGACCAGAGAGACGCGGACGCCTTCTTCAGCATGGGCGACCGGAGCCAGGGCGAGGGTGGCCAGAGCGGCCAGGGTCATCAGTTTCATCATAGTCGTCGTCTCCGAAAGGGGTTGGGGTTCAACCGCCTCCCGGCGTTCCTCAGGCTGAGGCTTGTGCTTCTAGGGTGGCCCAAGCGCGTCGCCTGAGAGGGACTTAGCGCGTGGATTCGGCACCCGGCAAGTGACAATGGTGCGACGCAATATGGGGCATATTGCAATGCGATATGAGCGGGCGCCGTCGCTCAGAATGGTGGCGCCGAGGGGGGGAAGGCGCGGCGCGGCACGGCGGTTGCGGCGAACAGCGCGCAGGCCCCCGAAATGAAACACTTGCTTTCGGGACGTCTTCACATTTGATTAACCTCTATTAACCGCCGAGGTCTCATGTTGTTTTCTGTCCTGGCTTTGACGGCCGCTATTTCCGCCCCCTCGGGCGCGTCGGCCCAAGCCTCCGAAGCCGCCCCGGCCCTGGCGGCCAACGCCTATATCGTCGAGTGCCTGGTCAATGGCCCGGCACTGACCGCCTGCACCGTCATCGACGCCGACCCGGCCACCAACCCGGGCGCCGCCACAGCGCTGAAACTGGCGGCCAACATCCACGTGCCGGACTCCATGGCCGAGGCTGGCCGCATCCGCATCAAGCTGAACGTCAATCCGTAAGGCCCTCGGCCGCGATTGACGAACTGATCCCGGCGGCTCCAAAAGGCTCCCGCGCACTGTCGCGCCGCTTCTGAGGAGCCGCCCCATGCAGACCCGCAAGCTTGGACCGTTCGAGGTCTCCGCCATCGGCCTGGGGTGCATGAGCCTCTCCCACGGCTACGGACCTCCGGCCCCGCGGGAGCAGGCCGAACGGGTGCTGAAGGGCGCGCTGGACGCCGGCTACACCTTCCTCGACACCGCGGCGGTCTATGGCGTCGGCCACAACGAGACCCTGATCGGCGAAGTCCTGGGCGACCGGCGCGACGACTATGTGCTGGCTTCGAAGTGCGGCCTGACGAATGGCGACAAGCGGGAGCTGAACGGCCATCCCGACGTCCTGAAGGCCACCTGCGAGAGCAGCCTCAAGCGGCTGCAGACCGACGTCATCGACCTCTACTACCTGCACCGTTGGGACAAGCGGGTGCCGATCGAGGACAGCGTCGGGGCGCTTGCCGACCTCGTGGCGGCGGGAAAGATCAAGACCATCGGCCTGTCGGAGGTGTCGGCTGACACCCTGCGCCGCGCCCACGCCGTCCATCCCATCACCGCCCTGCAGACAGAATACTCGCCCTGGACCCGCAATCCGGAGATCGCGGTGCTGCAGGCCTGCAGGGACCTTGGGGTCACCTTCGTGGCCTTCAGCCCGGTGGGCCGCGGCTTCCTGGCCGGCGGCGCGTCCGATCCCGCGGCCTTCCAGGAAGGCGACATGCGGCTGGGCATGCCCCGCTTCCAGGGCGAGGCCTTCGCCGCCAATCTGAAGATGTTCGAGGCCTTCGCCGGCCTGGCGAAGGCGGCGGGTTGCACGCCGGCCCAACTGTGCCTGGCCTGGCTGCTGGACAAGGATGAGACCCTTGTCCCCATCCCCGGCACCACGAACCCGGGCCACATGGTGGAAAACGCCGGGGCGGCGGCGATCAAGCTGTCGGCCGAGACGATGGCCCAGGTCGAAGCCCTGGTGAATCCGCAGACCGTGACCGGGCCGCGCTATTCGCCCGCCATGCAGGCCTCCATCGACACAGAAGGCTAGGCGGTCTCGAGACTTTCGAAGGCGGTGATGAGCGCCGCCTGGGCCAGGCGCTTGGCCCGGGCGGCGACCTCGGCCTCGGGCATGTCGTGCAGGCCGCGCGGACGGGGCAGGCTGACCTGAACGGTGACGCCGTCATCGGTGAGGATCGAGACCCCCACGAGGGTGGGGCTGACGGTGACGGAGGGCGGCAAGGACAGGTCCAGCATGGCGTTCGTCTCCAGTTGTTCCCCCGTGAGCGGGATTTGGGGCGCCGCGAGTCCCAAGTCCAGGCACGGTTTTATGACCGGATAGGCGAGGGTTCGTTAAGCTTCCTGAGCATGCAGTTTCTCATCGATCTGCCTGGGGTTGTGTCACTTGCCGCGGGGTGACGGCTGACAGGGCGCCCCTTTGCCCCTATGCCCTTGGCCATGCCCATCAGTCCTCCCCCGCCCGAAGTCGAAGTCGTCGTCGTCCATGCTCCGCGCCTGCCGGCGTTGGGTGGGGAGGCGGTGTTCGCGGTCCAGCAGATCGGCGCCGAGGAGCTGAAGACCGCGCCGCGTCTCGACGTGGCCCTGAAGCGGGCGCCCGGCGTCTCGCTGTTTCGGCGGACCGGCAGCGACGCGGCCAATCCCACGATCCAGGGGATCTCCCTGCGCGGCGTGGCGCCCTCCGGCGCGGGCCGGGCCCTGGTGACCCTGGACGGCGCGCCGCAAAACGACCCCTTCGGGGGGTGGGTGATCTGGTCGGCCCTGCCGCCCGAAAGCCTGGAGAGCGTCACCATCGTGCGGGGCGCGGGCGCCGGGGCCTATGGCGCGGGCGCCCTGACCGGGGTGATCGCCCTGGAGGAGCGCGGGGCGACGCAGGGCGTCTCGGCCCTCGACGTCTCCCTCGCCCAGAGGGGCGGGGCGCGCGCGGCGGTCGCGGTCGGTACGACCGGCTTGCTGGTGACCGCCAGCGCGGAGAGCTCGGACGGCTACACCCCGGTGCGGGGCGGACGCGGGGCGGCCGACGCGCCGACGACGCTGGACGCCGGCGCCTTCGCCTTCCGGGTTCAAGGCGAGCACGAGGGGATCGTCGGCGCCCTGCGGCTGGGGGCCTATGAGGAACAGCGCGGGGCCGGCTTGGTCGGCGCCAACTCCACGGCCAGCGGCGGATCGGTCACGGCGACGATCGCCAGGATCATCGACGGCGGCGGTTGGCGGCTGCAGGCCTGGGCGCGGTCCAGCGACCTGAAGAACACCTCGTCGGCCGTCGCGGCGGGCCGCGTGGCCACCACGCCGGCCAGCGACCAGTATTCGACACCGGCCCTGGGCCACGGCTTCAACGCCGCCTGGCAGGGACGGGGGACAGCCTTCTCCTGGGAGGTGGGCGGCGACGCCCGCTTCGCCGACGGCCACGCCTTCGAGCGCTTTCGCTACATGGCCGGCGGCTTCACCCGCGGCCGGGAGTCGGGTGGGACCACGGCGGTGGCGGGGCTTTATGCCGAGGGCGTGCTGGACCGGGGCGACTGGCTGGTCATCGGCGGCGCGCGGGTCGATGCCTGGCGACAGGACGAGGCGGTTCGCCGTGAGCGCGACCTGGCTACTGGGGCCGTCACCCTGAATTCCACCTCGCCCGACACCTCGGGCACGACGCCGACGGCGCGGTTCGGGGTGCGCTACCGGCTGAACGAGGCGACCTGGCTGCGGGGCGCGGCCTATGCCGGCTTCCGGCCGCCGACGCTCAATGAACTCCACCGCCCGTTCCGGGTGGGCAATGATGTCACCGAGGCCAATCCGACCCTGACGCCCGAGACCCTCTATGGGGTCGAATTCGGGATCGGCGGCGACGGGGCGACCCGCTGGAGTGGGACGATCTTCTACAACCGCCTCGACGACCCGATCACCAATGTCACCGTGGGGCCGGGCGGAATGGCCTATCCGGTGGCGGGCTTCATCCCGGTGGGTGGTGTGCTGCGCCAGCGCCGCAACGCCGGCCAGATCAAGGCCTGGGGCCTGGAGGCCGACATTTCGCGCACCTTCGGCGGCCTGACCCTGATGGGTGCGGCCTCGGCCACCAAGGCGGAGGTCGATGGCGGCGGCGCTTCCCCCCAGCTCACCGGAAAACGCCCGGCCCAGACGCCGGAATATACGGTGACCGCCGGGGTGGACTGGAAGGCCACCGAGCGCCTGACCTTGTCGGCCAACGCGCGGTTCGAGAGCCAGCGTTTCGAGGATGACCTGAACAGCCGCAAGCTCGGGGCCTCCGTCGGGGTCGACGCCCGGGCGACCTGGCGCTTGACGCCCGACAGCGAGCTCTATCTGGCGGCCGAGAACCTCACCGACGCCCGCATCGAGGTGGGCGAGACCGGCGACGGGACCGAGAGCTTCGCCGCGCCCCGGACACTGAGGATCGGTTTCTCCCTGCGGCGGTGATCGTCGGGGTCCCGCCAGAATAAGTCAGAAGCCATGCAAGCTTTGCTGGGGCGCATGCTAGATTTCACCCGCTGTAAGCCGTCATGGCCGCCGCGGGAGACATTTCCAGCATGCCGCGCCCACAGTTGTTGGCCCCCTGATGGCCGTCATCCTCATTGTCGAGGACGAGTTCTTCATTCGTCAGAACGCCGAGTGGGCGATGGAAGACCTGGGTCACAGCACCCTTGTCGCCACGGACCTGGCGGAAGCCCTGGTCCACCTGTCGGCGACCTCCCACATCGACGCGCTCTTCGTGGACATCAGGCTGAGCTCTCTGCCCTCCGGCGGCTACGACGTCGCCAACCAGGCCATCGTGCTGCGGCCGGGCCTGCGGGTTCTCTACACCTCCGGGAGCCCGCTCAGCGCGGAAATGGCGGACGGATTTGTTGGTGGGGGCCAGTTTATCCAGAAGCCCTATTCGGCTGAGCAACTCGGAAATTCGGTTGGAACCCTGCTGCACTAAACCCCGGTGATCCCGGCCTTCGCGCCGGTCACGGACGTACATCTGAGTTAGGAAGCCCCATCCTCATCCCCACCGCCCCTGCTGAGACGGGCGCGAACCTGGCCGCGTTGCAGAGCGCGATCTTCAACAGCGCCAACTTCTCCAGCATCGCCACGGACGCCAAGGGGGTGATCCAGATCTTCAACGTCGGGGCCGAGCGGATGCTGGGCTATGAGGCGGCCGAGGTGATAAACACCATCACGCCGGCCGACATCTCCGACCCCCAAGAACTGATCGCGCGCGCCCAGGCGCTGAGCGCCGAACTGGCCACCCATATCGCGCCGGGCTTCGAGGCCCTCGTGTTCAAGGCCTCGCGCGGCATCGAGGACATCTACGAGCTAACCTATATCCGCAAGGACGGCAGCCGGTTTCCCGCCGTGGTCTCGGTCACCGCCCTGCGCGACGCCGCCGGGGCCATCATCGGCTATCTGCTGATCGGCACGGACAACACCGCGCGCAAGCTGGTGGAGGAGGAGCAGAAAAAGTCCGACCAGAGCCTTCGAGACCAGCAGTTCTACACCCGCTCGCTGATCGAATCGAACATCGACGCCCTGATGACCACCGACCCGGCCGGCATCATCACCGACGTGAACAAGCAGATGGAGGCCCTGACCGGGTCGACCCGCGACGAGCTGATCGGGGCGCCCTTCAAAGACTGCTTCACTGATCCCGACCGGGCCGAGGCGGGCATCAAGCGGGTGCTGGCCCAGAAATCGGTCACCGACTACGAGCTGACGGCGCGGGCCCGGGACGGCAAGCAGACCGTGGTCTCCTACAACGCCACCACCTTCTATGATCGAAACCGCACCTTGAAGGGGGTGTTCGCCGCGGCCCGCGACGTCACCGAGCGCAAGCGGGTTGAGGTCGAGTTGCAGCAGGCCAAGGCCATCGCCGAGAGCGCCAGCCGCACCAAGTCCGACTTCCTGGCCAGCATGAGCCACGAGATCCGAACCCCGATGAACGCCATCATGGCGATCGCCGACCTGCTGGCCAAGACGCCGCTGACGCCCGAGCAGGACAAGTACGTGCAGATCTTCCGGCGGTCCGGTGACAACCTGCTCAACCTGATCAACGACATCCTGGACCTCTCCAAGGTCGAGGCCTCGCAACTGGACCTGGAGCAGACCGGCTTCTCGCTCAGCGACCACCTGGAGAAGGTGATCGAGATGGTGGCGCCCCGGGCGCAGGAGAAGGGCCTGACCCTGGTCTGCGAGATCGCCCCCAACGTCGCCAACGACCTGATGGGCGACCCGACGCGGCTGCGTCAGGTGCTGCTCAACCTGCTTGGCAACGCTATCAAGTTCACGCAAGGGGGCGAGGTCTCGCTGAAGGTGGAGCCGGACCTGGATCCGGCGGTTCCCACCGCCTTGAGGTTCACCGTCACAGACTCCGGCATCGGGATCGCCGACAGCAAGCTGGCGCGCGTCTTCGAACGGTTCACCCAGGCGGACTCCTCGACGACCCGGCGGTTTGGCGGGTCCGGCCTGGGACTGACGATTTCAAAGCGTCTGGTGGAGTTGATGGGCGGGCGAATCTGGGTGAGCAGCCGCGTCGATGTCGGCAGCGTCTTCGCCTTCGCCCTGCCGCTCGAAGTCTGGGCCTCGGCGAACCGTCCGGTCAGCATGCCCGTCGGCGCCGGTCCCGCCGCGCCGCTCGCGCCGCTGCAGATCCTGATGGCTGAGGACTCGCCCGACAACTGCACCATCGCTCTCGCCTATCTCGATGACACCCCTTATCGCGTCGACGTCGCCGAGACCGGGATCATCGCGTGCGAGATGTTCAAGGCCGGGCGCTACGACCTTGTCCTGATGGACCGCCAGATGCCCGCCATGGACGGCCTGACCGCCACACGCACCATCCGCGCCTGGGAAAAGGCCAATGAGCGGCCGCCGACCCCGATCATCGCCCTGACCGCGTCGGCCCTGAAGGGCGACCGCGAGACCTGCCTGGCCGCCGGCTGTACGGCCTACCTTACCAAGCCCATCAAGCAGGACGTGCTGCTGGCGGCCATCCTGCACTACGCGACCCTGGCGCCGCCCGCGGAGCCTGCTCCAGAAGAACCGAGGTCCTGGCGGCCGAGCGAGCGGCTGCTGGCCCAGATTCCGGCCTATCTGGACAGTTGCCGCCAAGATGTCATCACCATGCGCGACGCCCTGGATCGGGCCGACTTCGAACCGGTGACGATCCTGGGCCACAACATGCGCGGATCAGGCGGCGGCTTCGGTTTTCAGGCCATCACCGACTTCGGCGCGGGTCTCGAACAGGCGGCCGAGGACACCGACGTCCTCACATCGCGCCGGCTGCTCGACGCGTTGTCGAGCTATCTCGAAAGCCAGACGCGAGCCTAGTTCGCCTTCTCGCCGAACAGTTCCTCATGCTTGGCGCAGATCGCAGGCCACAGGGCGGCCATCTCGGGCACGTCGAGGCCGAACTCTCGGGCCAGGATGTCGACGAAGGCGTCGGCGCTCTCGATCAGCGCCTGGGTGCGTTCCCCCGGTCGGACACGTCGCAGGGTGCGGCCTAGGATGATCACCAAGCCGTCCGGGGTATGGCGCTGGACGATGGGGAACTGGGTGAAGATCGAATCCGGTGAGGTCCGTAGCCACTGGCAGGTGGTGTTCAGCGTGGTGTCGCTGGCCGCCGCCTCGGTGAAATCGAAATAGGGCGCGCCGCCCAGGGCGTGGTTGTGAAAGCGCCACCAGTCGGCGTCGAGCTTCTCCAGGCGGAAGTCGTACTCGGCCACCGTCATCGGGCCCACGGCCAAGGCCACGGGCTCCAGCACGCCATCGCCGAACCCGACGTCGGCGATGTAGGGGCGGTCCAGGTCCACGCGAAGGACCAGATGGTTGCCATGGCTGATCTCGCCGCGCTCGGTGCGGCCCACCGCGCCGGCCATGCGCGTGACCTTGAAGCCGATCTCGGCCAGGGCCCAGCCCAGCAGACCGTTCATCTCATAGCACCAGCCGCCGCGCCGCTGCGTCACCAGCTTGTCGAAGGCGTGCTGCACGGAGACGTCGCCGGGCCGCTGCAGCTGCACGTCCAGGTTCTCGTAGGGGATGGCCAGGAGGTGGGCGCGGTGGATCGCCGTCAGGGTCTCCAGGTCCGCGCGCGGCGCCCCGGCATAGCCGATGCGGGCCAGATAGGCGTCGAGGTCCATGGGGCGCTCCTCCTTGTGCTCAAGCTAGGATGGCTGGCGTCGTTCCACCAGCGCGGCTCGGGCCGCTATATCCGCACCCATCCCACCTTCGACGCGCCGCAGGGTCCGCACGACGGACTGAACAAGGCGATCTTCGGCGGAACCGTCGGCGTGCCCGATGGCGGCAAGGGTGCGGATCGGCGTCTATCGGGTGATCCAGGGCGCCCTCCGGACCACCCGTCCGTGGCGAAAACGCCCCGATCATTGACGTATTCGCCACTGGTGAGGCGCGCGGGCGTCAGCGCATCCTGGCGATCGCCAAGGAGGTCCCATGTCCGAAGATGCTCGCCCGTTGAAAATCCGGCTGGAGGAGAAGCTCTCCCAATTTGACGACACCTGGGCCCCGAAGATCGTCGCTCGCTACAATGACAACGAGGTCCGCCTGGTGAAGGCGGAGGGGGAGTGGGTCTGGCATCGCCACGATGAGACTGACGAGCTCTTCCTGATCCTGCAGGGTGAGTTCGACATGGATTTCCGGGACAGCACGGTGACGGTCGGGCCCGGCGAACTTCTCCTGGTCCCCCGCGGGGTGGAGCATCGTCCCGCCGCGCGCCGGGGTCAGGTTCGGCTGCTGCTCATCGACCCCGCCGGGACGCCCAACACCGGCGACGTGGTCACCGCGACGCCCGCGGTGGAGCTGTAGCGCCCAGGCCACCAGCCGCAGGTCAGTCCTTCTTCGGCTCGGCTGCGGCGGCGGCGGTGATGAGGGCGACGATCTGCGGGCTGATGTTGTCGGCGCCCTTCTCCATCATGTGGGAGACGATCCGGGCGCCGACGGCGGCGCGGGTCTGGCTGGTGAACTCGGTCTTGTTGTCGCGCACCCAGTCCATGGAGGCCTTGCGGTTGACGTTCAACTGCTGGAAGTGCGGGACCACGTAGCGGGCGATCATCTCGTAGGAGCGCTTGGTGTTCTCCCAGTTGGCCCAGTTGTGGGCCATCATCAGGTAGCAGCCGAAGCCGCCGCTTTCTTCCTGCAGCTGCTCGATGCGGGCGATGGCCTCGTCGGGCGTGCCCACCACGGCCGAGCCGAGGGCCAGATAGGCCTCGACCGGGTCGCCCGCGAAGTCGTCGGGCACCATGGGCAGGTTGGCGATCTCCCGGAAGTAATAGATCCACTTCTCCAGGCCGAAGCGGACCTGCTCGATGGCCTTGTCCTTGGTTTCGGCGATGTGCATCTGGCCCACCAGCCGCCAGGCGTTGCGGTCCATGGTCTGGCCGCTGGCCTTGGCGATGTCCTCGGCGATGCCCCAGTTGGCGGCGAGCGCATTGAACCCCGCCGTGGTGGTGGCGCCCAGGGAGAGCAAGCCCACCCCATGCTTGCCAGCGGCCCGCGCGCCGGTCGGGGAGACCTGGCTGGCCACGGCGATCTCAACCGACGGCCGCGAATAGGGGGTCATCTGCAGGCGGGCGTTGACCAGGGTGAACCAGTCGCTCTCGTGGCTGACCTCCTCGCCGCGCAGCAGGCGAACCAGGACGTCCAGGGCCTCGTCCATGCGGTCGCGCTGCTTGGCCACCGGTATGCCCATCATGAAGGCGTCGGAGGACAGCGCGCCGGGGCCGGCGCCGAACATCACCCGACCACGGGTCATGTGGTCCAGCTGGTTGATGCGGTCGGCCAGCATCATCGGGTGGTGATAGGGCAGGGAAGACACTCCGGTGCCCAGCTTGATGTGCTTGGTGCGCTCGGCGGCGGCGGCGATGAACACCTCGGGCGAGGCGATCAGCTCATAGGCGGCCGAATGGTGCTCGCCGATCCAGGCCTCCTCGAAGCCCAGATTGTCCAGGTGCTGCACCAGCTCCAGGTCGCGCTGGATGGCCAGGGTGGGGTTCTCATCCAGAGGGTGAAAGGGCGCGATGAAGGCGCCGAAGCGCAGCTTGTTCTCAAGTGTCATTCTGGCCCTCCCAGGGTCTTTGACGAGACCTTAGCTGGGGTGACGCGGGGGCGCCTAGCGGCCCGCACCTGCGGCTCGAAACCTTAGGCGGCGGACTCCCGCGCGGCTTCCAGGAACATCAGGACCGAGAGCTCGAAGGCGCGTGTCGAGTTGGTGTTCTTCAGGGGCAGGACGCCACGCTCGTAGGATTCCAGCACCAGGGGGTGGATGTAGGAGCCCCTGCAGACTGCGGCGGTGTTGCCCAGCAGACCGGCCACGGCCTTCACGCAGGTCGCCACGTTGCGCTTGGCCTGGGCGGCGTTGGTGGAGTGCGGATGCATCACCAGGCCGCGGGCGGCGGCCAGGGTCCCGGCCCAGGTCCGGAAATCCTTGGCGGAGAAGTCCTCACCCAGGACCTCGCGGATATAGGCGTTCACGTCGGCGCTCTCGACCACGCGGCGCTGGCCGTGGTCGTCCAGATACTGGAACAGGCGCTGGCCGGGGATGTCCTGGCAGGCCTTGAGGATGCGGGCCAGGCGGCGGTCGCGGAAGCCGGTCTGGTGGACCTTGCCGCTCTTGCCGCGGAATTCGAAGACGGCGCCCGTGCGGGTGATCCTGGCGTGGCGGTCGCGCAGGGTGGTCAGGCCGAAGCTCTTGTTGGTGCGGGCATACTCCTCGTTGCCCACCCGGATCAGCGTGACCTCCATGACCGCGACGACGGCGGCCAGCACCTTCTCGCGCGGCAGTCCCCGGCGGGCGAGGTCGCTCTCGACCCGTTTGCGCAGGCGGGGTAGGGCGCGCCCGAAGGCGATGACGCGGTCGTACTTCATCCCGTCCCGGTCCTGCCGCCAGCCGGTGTGGTAGCGGTACTGCTTGCGGCCCTTCTGGTCGCGGCCGGTGCACTGGATATGGCCCCGGGGGGAGGGGCAGATCCAGACGTCGGTCCAGGCCGGTGGGATCACCAGGGCCTTGATGCGTTCAAGGGTCTGTGCATCGCTGACCGGGCGGCCCTCGGCGTCGCGGTAGGAGAACCCTGGCTTGCCGGCCACGCGGGTGATGCCGGCGTCGTCGTCGTTGACATAGGTCAGGCCGGCCGGGGCGGGGGGCGTGAGCTCTGCGGTGTCTCTGGCCATCTGTCGCCTTTGGAGATCCACGGGGACGTGGCATCTACGCCCCATACAGCCGCTGAACGTGAGCTCGCGGTCGCGAGTTCCCAGGTCGGCCGGGAGACTTAAAGTCCGTGAACTATCGCCACGCCTTCCACGCCGGGAATTTCGCCGACCTGGTCAAGCATGCCGGCCTGCTGCGCCTGATGGCCACCCTGACCAAGGCGCCGGGTCCGCTGACGGTCATCGACACCCACGCGGGGCGGGGTCTCTATGATCTCTCGGGCGCCGAGGCGCAGCGTTCGGGGGAGGCGGAGGCCGGCATCGCTCAGCTGATGAAGGCCGCCGACCTGCCCGCCGCCTTCGGCCCCCTGCGGGCGGCGGTGAACAAGCTGAACAACAGCGGGCCGACCAAGCTGTATCCAGGGTCGCCGCGCCTGATCGCCGACACCCTGCGCAAGAAGGACAGCTACATCGCCTGCGAACTGCGCGGCGAGGAGCATGCGGCCCTGCGCATGGCGCTCAAGGGCCGGACCGGGGTCGAGACCCTCTGCGCCGATGGCTATGAGACCGCTGTCAGCCGCTGCCCGCCGAAGGGCGCTGTGCTCGTGCTCATTGATCCGCCCTTCGAACGGCCCGACGACTACACTCGCATCGTCGCCACCCTGAAGGCCATTGGCCGGCGCAATCGCGACGCGGTGGTGATGATCTGGCTGCCCATCAAGGATCTGCAGACCTTCGACCATTTCCTCAACGAGGCGCAGGACACCGGCATCGGCCCGCTGCTGGTGGGGGAGTGCCGGATGCGGCCGCTGAACGATCCCATGAAGATGAACGGCTGCGCCCTGGTGACAGCTCGCGCGCCCGCGGACTTCGCCGCCTCGATGGAGGAAATGTGCCGCTGGACCGCCCAGACCCTGGGCCAGAATGGTCAGGGCCGGGTTTCGACGCTGTCGTAACGTTGATTTGCATCAAGGCGTCGCTGGGTGATGTTATGTTGCATTGCACAATCAACCTCGGAGACGTTCCATGATCGCGCTTAAGTCGAACGAGTCCGTTACCCCCGCCTCGGCCTTTCACGTGCCGATCGGCGCGGCCTCGCCCCTTTGGTTCATGTTCACTGGCGCGGCCTCGGCCGGCGTCGCCTACTGGTGGATGACCCGTTGGATGCGGCCGATGAACCTGGAGGCCATGCTGCCCCTTTCCGGCGCCGACGCAGCGCCGCTGGAAGAAGCCGCCATCCTTATCGAGGCCTTCGTCGAGCCTCTGCTGGAGGCGGCCCAACCCGTGCTTGAGGGCGGCGTGGTGGATCCCGACCCGGCTCCGACGCCCGCGCCGGAGCCCGCGCCGAACCCCCTGGACACCCCGCCGGCGCAAGCCGCCGCCCAGACGGTGGTTGAGCCCGTGGCGCCGATGACCGAAGCCTCGGCTGAGCCCGCCGCGCCAACGCCCAAAGCCAAGCCCAAGGCCGCCCCGAAAGCTTGAGGCCGTAGCGCGGAAACGCGCGGCGCATTAAGGCTGGTCTCCAACGAGGGGGACCTGTGTGCTGAAGCGTGGGTTAGACGTCCTGGGCGCCGCGGCGGGCCTGATCCTACTGTCGCCCGTGCTGCTGGCCCTGGCCGTCGCCGTGCGGCTGGAATCGCCCGGCCCTGCCCTGCACTGGTCGCGGCGTGTCGGCCGGTTCAACGCCCTGTTTCCCATGCCCAAGTTCCGCAGCATGCGCGTCGGCGCGCCTGACGTCGCCACCCACCTGCTGCCCGACCCGGCCTCCTGGATCACCCCCCTGGGCGCCTTCATGCGCCGCACCAGCCTGGACGAACTGCCTCAGCTCTGGAGCGTGCTGCGGGGACATATGAGTCTGGTGGGACCGCGCCCCGCCCTTTTCAACCAGGATGACCTGATAGCCCTGCGCGACGCGGCCGGCGTCCAGACGCTGCGGCCGGGCCTGACCGGTTGGGCCCAAATCCACGGCCGGGATGAGTTGCCGGTGCCAGACAAGGTTCGGCTGGACGCCGAGTACCTGGCCGCCCGCACCACCCTGATGGACCTCTCCATCATTCTGCGCACCGCGATGACCGCCTTCTCCGGCCGCGGAGTCCGTCACTAGACGGACCCCTTCGGCGGCTGGCGCGTTCTGGCCTGACCCGGAGTTCCCAGACCTTGCCAGACGAACCGATCTACCTGCGCGCCCGCTCGGGCCTCGTCCGCGCTCGCGACCGGGCCGCCGATAGCCTGCGCCGCGCACGTGGGGCGATCGGCCCTGGCTGGGAGCGGACGCGCTCGCGCCTGCGGGAAACCAGGATCAAGCGCCCGAGCAACAGGGCCCTGGCCTGGACGGGGGGGATCGTCGGCGCGCTGGTGGTGGCCATCGCCCTCTTCCTGATCCTGTTCGACTGGAACTACCTGCGCGGCCCGATCGGCCGCTACGCCTCGGCCAAGACCGGCCGCGAGATCGTGCTGGCGGGCAATCTTGACGTTAAGGCCTTCTCCTTCCAACCCCGTGCGACGGTGGAGGGTATTCGGGTCGGCAATCCCAAGTGGGCCGGCCCCGGCCAGACCGCCGACATCAAGAAGCTCGACGTCCAGGTCAAGCTGATGCCGCTGTTGGTGGGTCAGGTCGTGCTGCTGAATCTGGAGCTCAACCAGGCCAAGGTCGACCTCCGACGGGACCTCCAAGGCCGCGCCACATGGGACTTCTCCAACGGAAAGGAGTCCAAGAAGCCCTTCAAGATGCCGCCGATCCGGCGGTTCGTGATCAATGACGGCCACCTGCGTATGGTCGACGAGAAGCGCAAGCTGGTCCTGAACGGGGAGATCAACGCCACGGAGGAGATGGGCCGGGCAGGCCGCGGCTTTCTGATGAGCGGCGACGGTTCGCTGAATGGGAACCGGTTCCGGCTGCGCATCCAGGGCGGTCCGCTGCTCAACGTCGACAGTCGAAAGCCCTACCCCTTCGACGCCGACATCCGCTCGGGCGCGACGCGGGTGACCGCCAAGGGGGCGATCCCCAAGCCCTTCGACCTGGCGCAGTTCTCCATGAACGTCACCGCCCAGGGCCCGGACCTGGCCGCCCTCTACGACCTGACGGGCGTCGCCCTGCCAAACACCCCGCCCTATCGCCTGAACGGCCGGCTGTCGCGTGACGAGCAAATCTACAAGATCGAGGGCCTGAGCGGCCGGGTCGGCGACAGTGATCTGTCCGGGTTCATCTCGGTGGAGACCGGCGACGAGCGCCCCTACCTGAAGGCCGACCTGCGGACCCGCAGCCTGGACTTCGACGACCTCGCGGCGATCTTCGGCGGGGCCCCCTCCCGCAAGGCCGGCGAAACCATCTCCCCCGAGCAGGCCGCCATCGGCCGAAAGATGGCCGCCCAACGTCGGCTGCTGCCGGACACCACCCTGAACGTCAGCAAGATCCGTTCGCTGGACGCCGATGTCCGTTACCGGGTCGCGGCCATCCATGACGCCATGCTGCCCCTGCGGTCGGGCGACGTCACGGTGAAGCTGGAGCGTGGCCTGCTCAGCGCCAACCCCCTCACCCTGGACCTGCCCCAGGGCAAGATCACCGGCCAGGCCCACCTCAACGCCCGCGCCGAAACGCCGGTGACCGAGGTGGACGTCCGGCTCTCCAACGCTCGCCTCGAACAGCTCATCCCCATAAAGGGCGAACCGCTGGCCGGCAGCTTCGTCGGAAGGATCAAGCTGAAGGGCGCCGGCAATTCGGTGCACCGCGCCGCCTCCAACGCCGACGGCGAGGTGCTGGCGGTGGTTCCGAGCGGCGAGATCCGCGAGGCTTTCGCCGAACTGCTGGGCATCAACGCGGCCAGGGGCCTGGGCCTGCTGTTCTCCAAGGACCAGGGGTCGGTGCCCATCCGCTGCGGCGTGGCCCACTTCCAGGCCAGGAACGGCGTGCTGACCGCTGACCGCATCGTCTTTGACACCAAGCCGGTCCTGGCCACCGGGGCCGGGACCATCAACCTGGACAGCGAGACCATGAACCTGCGGGTCCAGGGCAAGTCCAAGGAACTGCGCCTGGTGCGCCTGCTCTCGCCGATCACCGTGAAGGGCCCACTCCTCGGGCCGAAGGTCGGCATCGAGACCGGCAAGGTGGTCGCCCAGGGGGGTGTCGCTGTGGCGCTGGCCGCCGTGGTCACGCCCCTGGCGGTCCTGCTGCCGTTCATCGATCCCGGCCTCGCCAAGGACGCATCCTGCGCCTCCCTGATCGCCGAAGCCGGACGCGAAGGCGCGCCGGTCAAGACGGTGGCCGCCAAGACCGCTCGCCGCTGAACATTTCAGGCCAGCAGCAAAACCAGGGCGGCCTGAAACCAACGCGCGATTGACGCGGCGTCCGGGCGCCCCTCAAACTCGGGCTTACGATTTCCGTTGCGAAGAGGTCTTTCCATGGCTCGTCTTACCAAGCGTCCCCTCGGTCTGGCCCTGGGGATGGCCCTCAGCCTGACGGCCCTCGGCGGGGCGGCCCTGGCGGCCTCGGCGGCCGAGACCGCCATCGCGCAGCGCCAGAAGGGCTTCAAGGCCATGGGCGGCGCCTTCAAGACCATCAATGACAACCTCAAGACCGACGCTCCCGACGCCAAGCTGATCGCGGCCCAGGCTACGATCATCAAGGCCCAGGCCGGGCACATCCCCCACTGGTTCCCGAAGGGCAGCGGCCCGGAGGCGGGCTTCAAGACCGCCGCCAAGCCGGAGATCTGGGCCGAGGGCGCCAAGTTCGCCGCCGCCGCCAAGGGCCTGCAGACGGAGAGCGCCAAGCTGGAGACCATCGCCAAGGGCGGCGACATCGACGCCATCAAGGCCCAGGTGAAGGCCACCGGCGGCGCCTGCGGGACCTGCCACACGCCCTTCCGCGTAAAGTCCTAGGGCTCCATGAGCGACGCGCCGCCGATCGCCACCCGGCTCTGGGACCTGCCGACGCGGATCACCCACTGGGCCCTGGTGGTGCTGATCCTCGTATCCTGGCTGACCGGGGGCGAGAACATGCAGGTCCATCGGTGGTCGGGCTATGGCGTGATCGGCCTGCTGGTCTTCCGGCTTTACTGGGGCTTCTTCGGCGGCGAGACGGCGCGGTTCTCCCACTTCGTGAAGGGACCGGGCGCGACGGTCGGCTACCTCAAGACCATGGGCAGGCGCACCGCCGGCGATCTGGTGGGGCACAGTCCGGTGGGGGCGGTCAGCGTGGTCCTGCTGCTGCTGGTCATGCTGGTGCAGGTCAGCCTTGGCCTGTTCGCCAGCGACATTGACGGCATCGAGTCCGGGCCGCTGTCCCACCTGGTGGACTTCGACACCAGCCGGCTGGCCTCGGACTGGCACGAACTGACCTTCCGCGTGCTGCAGGCCCTGGTGGTCCTGCACGTCGCGGCCATCGCCTTCTACGCCCTGTGGAAGCGCCAGAACCTCATCACCGCCATGATCACCGGCAAGCGGGTGTTCTCCGGTCCTGTCCCGAACCTGAAGTTCGCGCCGGTCTGGAGCCTGCTGCTGGGGATCGTGATCGCCGTGGCCGCGGCCTGGCTGATCGCCAGGGGCCTGAAGCTTCCGAAGTTCTAGTGCATGGCGCCGGCGTCCGGACCACAGGCCAACTCGGCCTCGGCCTCGAAGGTGTTGGCGCTGCCCAGCGGCGCGAACTCCCGGCCAAGCTTGATCCCGAATTTGGGGAGCCCGGCCGGGATAGAAAGGCTCAGGCGGCGGCGCCCTTCAGGCAGTTGAGCCAGGCGTCTTCGCGGGCCTTCTCGGCCTCGCGCAGGGTGGTCTCGGCGTCGCGCACGGCGGCGTCGTGCTTGCGCCACTCCAGGACGGCGCCTTCGCGGGCGGCGCGGGCGGCTTCCATGGTTTCGAAGCGGGCGAGGATGGCGCGCACGCTGTAGGTCACCGGCGGGCCCACGGTCTCGCGGTCAGGATAAAAGCCGGTGATGGAGTCCGTGCTCTCGCTGTCGATGTGGAAGACATCGGCCCAGCCGGCGTGGTGGCGCATCAGGGCCCAGGGACGTTGGACGGTCATCAATAGCTCCTCAGAATCCGCATAGCGGTGTCTCGCGGTGAAACTAGCCCGGCTCGCGCCCGGCTCCAACGGCGCAGGCGCGCGGCAATAGCAGATGCACCGCTTCGGATGAAAGCCGAACCGTGAAATTCGATCCTAGACTCCCATCAGCTCCAGGGCGTTGGCGGCGGCCGCCTCGAGCATGGTGTTGTCGAAGATGCACCAGCCCTCGGTCCCGGGTTGGCGGGTGGCCAGGGTCGGGGCGACCGTGGCTATCTGCTCGCTGGAATAGGGCGAGGCTTACATCCGCGGCGATCCGTGCAGGCGGATATAGGTGAGGCCGGTCCAGCCCCCGGGCCGCGCGGCCTCGGGAACCACGGCGGGGTCGGCGGCGACACGGGCGATGCGGGCGTCCACCAGCCTGGCCTCCGCCTCGCCGGTGAACCAGGTGGCGTGACGCGCCTCGATGACGGTCGGCCCCTCATATAGCTCGCGCCAGCCGCCGACGAAACGCGCGGCGTCGTCGGTGAACTGGAGGCTGGGCGGCAACTGGATCAGCACCGGTCCGAGCTTGCCGCCCAGGGGGCCGATCTCCGCGATAAAGGTGCGCAACAGGTCATCGGTCTCCACCAGCCGCTTCTCATGGGTGACGGTCTTGGGCGCCTTCACGGCGAACCGGAAGTGGGGCGGGGTGGCGTTGGCCCAGCGCTCGAAGATGGCGGGCTTATGTGAGCGGTAGAAGGTGGTGTTGATCTCCGCGGCCGGCAGCACGGCGGCGTAGCGTTCCAGGCCGGTCCCTTCGGCAGGGAAGTGCGCCGCCGACATGCGCGGAATCGTCCAGCCTGCCGTGCCGATCCTGTCCATGAGCGCTCAGCGCGCGAGCCGGGCGGCGGTTGCTAGGCGTCGAAGGGGATGACGCGGCGTTCCTGGTCGCCGGAAACCCCGACCCGCGGGCAGGCGTCACGCAGGACACAGAGGCCGCAGGCCGGGTCGAAGTGGGTGCAGAGCGACTGGCCATGGCCCTTCAGCAGCCAGTGCAGTTCGTAGAGCTGCTCTCCCTGCCATTCACCCGGCGCCTGCTCCATCAGGCTGTCATAGGCTTCCCGCACGTCGCCGCTGCGGGCGGTGAGGCCCAGGCGCCGCGAGACCCGATGCACGTGGGTGTCCACCACCAGGGCGCGGCGGTTCAGGGTGCTCAGGTTCAGCACCGCGGCGGCGATCTTCACTCCGACGCCCGGCAGGCGCATAAGCCAGGCCATGGCTTCCTCCACCGGCTCGGCGGCCAGGAAGTCCAGGTTCAGTTCGCCGCGCTTCAGCAGCAGCAAGCGGACCAGGATCGGAAGTTGGCGCGCCTTCTGGTCGGCGAAGGTCACCGGATCGATCACCGGCTCCAGCTCTTCCTGGGTGGCGTGCACCAGGGCGTTCCAGTCCGGATAGGCCGCCCGCAGCCGGATAAAGGCCGCCCATGACACCTCGTCATAGGTCCGCGAGCTCAGCAGCGACTTGATCAGCTGGGACACCGGATCAAGCTGATGCTCGGGCCTTTGCGGGCCCAGGACGCTGCGCAGCCGGTCGCGTGTGGGCGGCAGGTCTGAGGGGAGGGCGAGTCGGATATGCATGCCGCCACGCTAGAACAAAAACAGAACATTTGTAAACCCGCCCCGAGCGCCGTACGAAGGGGTCCGGCATCCACGGGAAGGGCGGCCATGAACCCGGCCTCGGTCTCCGACTATCGCGACTTGGCGCGCCGCCGGCTGCCGCCGATGTTCTTCGAATATATCGACGGCGGCTCCTACGCCGAGGTCACGCTGAAGCGGAACGTGGCTGACCTGGAGGCCATCGCCCTGCGCCAGCGGGTGATGCGCGATATGAGCCAGCTGGACCTCAGCATCGAGACCCTTGGTCAGAAGCTCGCCTTCCCGGTGGGCCTGGCGCCCGTGGGCATGGCCGGAATGTACGGCCGCCGGGGCGAGGTGCAGGCGGCCAGGGCCGCGGCCAGCCTTGGCGTGCCCTTCTGCCTGTCCACCGTGGGGGTCTGTTCGGTGGAGGAGGTGGCGGCCAGCGGGACCGCACCCTGGTTCCAGCTCTATATGCTCAAGGACCGCGGCTACATGGCCGAGCTTCTGGCGCGGGCCAAGGCGGCCGGCTGCCCGGTCCTGGTCTTCACTGTCGACCTGCCGCTGCCGGGTTCGCGCTATCGTGATGTGCGCTCGGGCTTCACTGGGGCGACCGGGCTTTCCGGCGCCCTGAACACCGCCTGGCAGGGGGTGACCCACCCCGACTGGCTGTGGGACGTCTGGCTGCATGGTCGACCCCACACCCTGGGCAGTGTCGCCAACGCCGTTCCGAAGGCCGGCGGCGTCACCGACTTCCTGGCCTGGATCGCCAGCAACTTCGACCGCTCCGTGACCTGGGCGGATCTGGATTGGGTGCGCAAGACCTGGGATGGGCCCATCGTGATCAAGGGTGTGCTGGACCCGCAGGACGCCCGCGACGCGGTGAAGGCGGGCGCGCAGGGCCTGATCGTGTCGAACCACGGCGGACGGCAGCTTGACGGGGTGCGCTCCTCGATCTCGGCCCTGCCGGCGGTGGCCGACGCCGTGGGCGGGGACCTGGAGGTCTATCTGGACGGCGGCGTCCGCTCGGGCCTCGACGTGCTGAAGGCGTTGTCCCTGGGGGCCAAGGCCTGCTTCGTCGGCCGGGCCTGGGCCTATGCCCTGGGCGCGGGCGGCGAGAAGATGGTCGCCCGCATGCTTGGAACCCTGCGCAGCGAGCTCGCCACCGCCATGGTGCTCACCGGCTGCCGCAATGCGCGGGATGCGGACAGAACGCTTCTCGACCTCGCAACTTAGAAAAACTTTTCAAATCCATAGGTTCGAACCCATCGACAAGGGTCGATCTTGCCGGTAATGGCCGCGCGAACGTGCGTTTGACGGTCGGGTTCGGCCGCGCAGTCGCATGCCTGTAATGCCTGCTAGTAGAAGAATGAGGTACCCGCATGGGCGCTCCGGAACGGCAAGGTCTGTACGACCCGCGCAATGAACACGATGCGTGCGGTGTGGGGTTTGTGGCCAATATCAAAGGCCGCAAATCGCATGAGGTCGTGACCGCTGGGCTGGAAATCCTGATCAACCTCGACCACCGCGGCGCCGTCGGCGCCGATCCCCTGGTGGGCGACGGCGCGGGGATTCTGATTCAGATGCCCGACGCCCTGCTGCGCGACTGGGCCGGCAAGGAAGGCGTCGAGCTGCCCGCGCCCGGCGACTACGCCGTGGCCATGTGCTTCATGCCCCAGGACGACGCCGCCCGCGCCGTGGCGGTCAGCCAGTTCGAGCACTTCCTGAAGGTCGAGGGCCAGATCTTCATCGCCTGGCGCGACGTGCCCGTCGACACCACGGGCCTGGGAGCGGCCGTGCTCGCCGAGATGCCGGTGATCCGCCAGGCCATCGTCGGCCGCGGCCCCGGGACCAAGGACCAGGACGCCTTCGAGCGGAAGCTGCTGACCATCCGCAAGCAGCTGCAGAACCCCCTGGCCGAGCTGGCGGTGAAGAAGAACCTGCCCGGCCTGACCCAGCTGTACCTGCCGTCCTTCTCGACGCGGACGGTGGTCTACAAGGGCCTGCTGCTGGCCGGTCAGGTCGGCGCCTTCTATACCGACCTCACCAACCCCCTGACCCAGTCGGCCCTGGCCCTGGTTCACCAGCGGTTCTCCACCAACACCTTCCCGTCGTGGAAGCTGGCGCACCCCTATCGGTTCATCGCCCATAACGGCGAGATCAACACCGTGCGCGGCAACGTCAACTGGATGAACGCGCGGCGCCGCACGCTGGAAAGCGACCTGTTGGGGCCCGACCTCAACAAGATGTGGCCGCTGATCCCGCACGGCCAGTCCGACACCGCCTGCCTGGACAACGCCCTGGAGCTGCTGGTGGCCGGCGGCTACCCGCTGGCCCACGCCGTCATGATGCTGATCCCGGAAGCCTGGGCCGGCAATCCGCTGATGGATCCCAAGCGCAAGGCCTTCTACGAATACCACGCCGCCCTGATGGAGCCGTGGGACGGTCCCGCCGCCGTGGCCTTCACCGACGGCCGCCAGATCGGCGCCACCCTGGACCGCAACGGCCTGCGTCCCGCTCGCTTCGTCATCACCGACCAGGACCATGTGATCATGGCCTCGGAAATGGGCGTGCTGGTGGTCCCCGAGGAGCGCGTCGTCCGCAAGTGGCGGCTGCAGCCCGGCAAGATGCTGCTGATTGACATGGAGGAAGGCCGGATCATCGAGGACGAGGAGATCAAGGCCTCCCTCGCCGACGCCGAACCCTATGCCGAATGGCTGGCCCAGACCCAGTTCAAGCTGGAAGACCTGCCCGAGGCCGCGCCGGCCGACGCCCTGATGGGCTCCGATCCAGCCCAGCTGCTCGATCGGCAGCAGGCCTTCGGCTACACCCAGGAGGACCTGCAGTTCTTCCTGGAGCCCATGGCCCAGACGGGCGACGACCCCATCGGCTCGATGGGTGGCGACATCCCCATCGCGGTGCTCTCCAAGCGCGCCAAGCTGCTCTACGACTACTTCAAGCAGAACTTCGCCCAGGTCACCAACCCGCCGATCGACCCGATCCGCGAAGAGCTGGTGATGAGCCTGGTCTCGATGATCGGCCCGCGCCCGAACCTGCTGGGCCGCCAGGCCGGCACCCACAAGCGCCTGGAGGTCTCCCAGCCGATCCTCACCAATGAGGACCTGGCCAAGATCCGCGCCATCAGCGAGCTGCTGGACGGCGCCTTCAGGACCGCCACCCTGGACGCCACCTGGGCGGCCGAAGAGGGCCCCGCTGGGCTCGAGCGCGCCCTGGACCGGCTGTGCCGCGAGGCCACCGAGAGCGTGCTGGCCGACATGAACATCCTCATCCTGTCGGATCGGGGCACCTCGTCCGACCGCATCGCCATCCCGGCGGCGCTGGCCACCGCGGCGGTGCACCACCATCTGATTCGCCAGGGCCTGCGCATGCAGACCGGCCTGGTGATCGAGACCGGCGAAGCGCGCGAAGTGCACCACTTCTGCGTCCTGGCCGGCTACGGCGCCGAGGCGGTGAACCCCTATCTCGCCTTCGAGACCCTGGAGCACCTGCGGGTCGCCAACGGCTACAACCTGTCGGCCTATGAGGTCCGCAAGAACTACATCAAGGCGGTCGGCAAGGGCGTGCTGAAGGTGATGTCCAAGATGGGCATCTCCACCTACCAGTCCTATTGCGGCGCCCAGATCTTCGACGCCGTGGGCCTGAACTCCACGGTGATCGAGCAGTACTTCACCGGCACCGCCACGACGATCGAGGGTATCGGCCTCTACCAGATCGCCGAGGAGGCCGTGCGCCGCCACCGCGACGCCTTCGGCGACAACCCGATCTACGCCTCCATGCTGGACGTGGGCGGCACCTACGCCTTCCGCCTGCGCGGCGAGGAGCACGCCTGGACCCCGGACACGGTGGGCCAGCTGCAGCACGCGGTGCGCGGCAACCTGCCGGACGCCTACAAGAGCTTCGCCGCCGGCATCAACGAGCAGTCCCAGCGCCTGCTGACGATCCGCGGCCTGATGCGCTTCAAGAACGCCGAGACGCCGCTCAGCCTGGATGAAGTCGAACCGGCCAGCGAGATCGTCAAGCGCTTCGCCACCGGCGCCATGAGCTTCGGCTCCATCAGCCGCGAGGCCCACACGACGCTCGCCATGGCCATGAACCGGATCGGCGGCAAGTCCAACACCGGGGAGGGCGGCGAGGAAGCCGACCGCTTCAAGCCACTGCCCAACGGCGACTCCATGCGCTCGGCCATCAAGCAGGTGGCCTCCGGCCGCTTCGGGGTGACCACCGAGTACCTGGTCAACGCCGACGACATCCAGATCAAGATGGCCCAGGGCGCCAAGCCCGGGGAGGGCGGCCAGCTGCCCGGTCACAAGGTGGACGCCAACATCGCCCGCGTTCGGCACTCCACGCCGGGCGTCGGCCTCATCAGCCCGCCGCCGCACCACGACATCTATTCCATCGAGGACCTGGCCCAGCTCATCCACGACCTGAAGAACGTCAACTCCAAGGCCCGCATCTCCGTGAAGCTGGTGTCTGAGGTTGGCGTCGGCACGGTGGCGGCGGGCGTGGCCAAGGCGCGCGCCGACCACATCACCATCTCGGGCTTCGAGGGCGGCACCGGGGCCTCGCCCCTGACCTCCCTGACCCACGCGGGCTCGCCCTGGGAGATCGGCCTGGCCGAGACCCAGCAGACCCTGCTGCTGAACGGCCTGCGCACGCGCGTGGCGGTCCAGGCCGACGGCGGCCTGCGCACCGGCCGTGACGTGGCGGTCGCGGCCCTGCTGGGGGCCGACGAGTTCGGCTTCGCCACCGCCCCGCTGATCGCCGCCGGCTGCATCATGATGCGCAAGTGCCACCTGAACACCTGCCCGGTGGGGGTGGCGACCCAGGACCCCATCTTGCGGGCCCGGTTCACCGGCCAGCCCGAGCACGTGATCAACTACTTCTTCTTCGTCGCCGAAGAGCTGCGCGAGATCATGGCCCAGCTCGGCTTCCGCACGATGAACGAGATGATCGGCCAGGTGGACCGCCTGGACATGCGCGAGGCCGTCGATCACTGGAAGGCCAGCGGGGTCGACCTGTCGAAGATCCTGCACGAGGTCCAGCCCGGCAAACCCAAGGGCCTGTGGAACCAGGACCGCCAGGATCACGGCCTGGGCAAGGCCCTGGACAACACCCTGATCGCCGACGCCAAGGACGCGCTGGCCAACCGCACCCCGATGCGCGGCGAGTACCCGATCAAGAACATCAACCGCACCGTCGGCGCCATGCTGTCAGGGGAGGTGGCCCGCGCCTATGGCCATGCCGGCCTGCCGGAAGACACTATCTCGCTCACCTTCCACGGGGCGGCGGGCCAGAGCTTCGGCGCCTTTGCGGCCCGGGGCGTCAGCCTGGAGCTGATCGGCGACGGCAACGACTATGTGGGCAAGGGTTTGTCGGGCGGCCGGGTTGTCGTGCGCCAGCCCAAGGACAGCCGCCGCGACCCGACGCAGAACATCATCGTCGGTAACACCGTGCTGTACGGCGCCATCGCCGGCGAAGCCTATTTCCAGGGCGTGGCCGGCGAACGCTTCGCTGTCCGCAACTCCGGCGCCGTCACGGTGGTGGAGGGCACGGGTGACCACGGCTGTGAGTACATGACCGGCGGCGTGGTGGTGGTGCTGGGTGACACCGGGCGCAACTTTGCGGCCGGCATGTCGGGCGGCATCGCCTATGTCTACGATCCGAAGGGCCGCTTCACGCCGCTGTGCAACACCGCGATGGTCGACATCGAGAAGGTGGCTCCGGCCAGCGGCGGCGCCGACGATCCGGGCCGTCCCAACCAGCGCTCCATCTCGGTGGAGAACAACGGCATGGGCGACATGCTGGCCTACGACGCCGAGCGCCTGAAGATCCTGGTGGAACGCCACCTGCTCTATACTGGCAGCGCGCGGGCCCGAGAGATCCTGGACAACTGGGATATCTGCCTGACCTCCTTCGTGAAGGTCATGCCCAAGGATTATCGCCGGGCGCTCACCGATATGGCCGCCGAGCGTCTGGCGGCCGCCGCCGTCGCCGCCGAATAGAATTTCAGAGTCGGAGTAAACCCATGGGCAAGCCCACCGGCTTCCTGGAAATTGAGCGCCAGGATCGCGGCTATGAGAAGCCGCAGGACCGCCTTCGCAACTGGAAGGAATTCGTCCATCCGCTGCCGCAGGACGTGCTGAACAAGCAGGCCGCGCGCTGCATGGACTGCGGGATTCCGTTCTGCCACACCGGCTGTCCGGTCAATAACCAGATCCCGGACTTCAACAACCTGGTCTATCGCGACCAGTGGAAGATCGCGCTCGAGAACCTGCAGTCGACGAACAACTTCCCGGAGTTCACCGGCCGTGTCTGCCCCGCCCCCTGCGAGGCGGCCTGCACCCTGAACATCATCGACACTCCGGTCACCATCAAGACGATCGAATGCGCCATCGTCGACAAGGGATGGGAAGAGGGCTGGATCGCCCCGCAGATGTCGCCCCGCGGCACCGGCAAGCGCGTCGCGGTGGTGGGATCGGGCCCCGCGGGCCTGGCCTGCGCCCAGCAACTGGCTCGGGCCGGTCACGCCACGACGGTGTTCGAGAAGAGCGACCGCATCGGTGGCCTGCTCCGCTACGGCATCCCCGACTTCAAGATGGAGAAGCACCTCATCGACCGCCGCGTGGCGCAGATGGAGGCCGAGGGCGTCATCTTCCGCACCAATATGGAGATCGGCGTGTCGGTCTCGGTCCAGCGGCTGCTGGACGACTATGACGTGCTGGTGATGGCCGGCGGCGCCGAGAACCCGCGCGACCTGGAGGTCTCCGGCCGCGAGCTGGACGGCATCCATTTCGCCATGGACTTCCTGGTCCAGCAGAACAAGCGCAACGCCGGTGACGACGAACTGCGCGCCGCGCCCACCGGCGCCATCTCGGCCACCGGCAAGCATGTGGTGGTGATCGGCGGCGGCGACACCGGTTCCGACTGTATCGGCACCTCCAACCGCCACGGTGCGGCCTCGGTGACCCAGCTCGAGATCATGCCCGAGCCGCCGGTCCGCGAGAACAAGTTCATGACCTGGCCGAACTGGCCGCTGAAGCTGCGCACCTCGTCCAGCCATGAAGAGGGCTGCGAGCGTGACTTCGCCGTGGCCACCAAGCGCGCCATCGGCTCCAACGGCCGCATCGAAGCTCTCGAATGCGTGCGGATGGAGTGGGCGGCGGGCGACGACGGCCGTCAGGTGCTGAGGGAAGTCGAGGGCAGCGAGTTCCAGCTCAAGGCCGACCTCGTGCTGCTGGCCATGGGCTTCGTCTCACCCAAGCACAACGCCTTCACCGAACAGGCAGGGGTGGAGATCGACCCACGCGGCAACGTGAAAGCCCCGGTGACCGACTACAAGACCACGACGCCCAACATCTTCTCGTGCGGCGACATGCGACGCGGCCAGTCCCTGGTGGTCTGGGCGATCCGCGAAGGGCGTCAGTGCGCCCAGGCCGTGGACGCCTTCCTGATGGGCGCGAGCAAACTGCCCCGCTAGGCGGAGGGGCGAGCCCGGCCTACCGCCGGAGGTCGTTCACCGCGTCCAGCTGGTCAGCCGCCCGGGCGGCGGTGTCCACCGCGTAGTCGCGCAGGATGTCGCTGTCTCCGTCGGCGGCGAACCGCTGGTGCAGGGCGAGCTGCTCCTGGTGGATGCGGCGTTGCTGGGCGATGTAGGTGTCGTCGAAATCGCGGCCGCTGGTCTGGGTCAGGGCGTCCAGCATGGCGCCCTTGACGTTGTCCCCGGAGGCCGAGGCTGGAGGCGGCACATTGGCCTCTTCGGCGGCCGCCAGCAGGGCGTTGGTGGTCATGGCCGCGTCGTCGATCACGTGCTGGGCGAGGGCCCTCACTGCGGGGCTCCGCGACCGGGAGAGGGCCAGCCGGCTGGAGGCGACCTCAAAGGCGTCGGCGGCGAAGGCCTCGTCCACGTAGGACGGGGCGTCGGTGGGGGTTGGGGCCGGTCGGTCGGCGACCCCGATCCGTGACTGGGCGAGGGCCGGTGCGGCCGAAATGAGGGTGGCCACGGAGGCCGCGGCGACAAACCATCCACGCATGGGGTTTCCTTCCGTTCAGAAGCGAACTGAAGGAGCAAACCGGCGCCGGCGCGCGAGGTTCCGGACCGAACCGAGCCGGCTACTTGAGTTGTCTACATCTGATGGGGCCAAACCGTTGATCGTCGGCCTCTAAACCACGTTCCGCGCCTCAGAGCGGGAATGCGACGTCTACAATCAGCCCGGCCGGCTCCCACTTGCGGGCGATCGTGCCCCTTAGCTGGCGCACGAGATTGTCCTTCAGGGACGAACCGAAGCCTTCTCGTGTCGGCTCGACAACCGTCGGACCTCCTGATTCCCGCCACCGGAGGGCCACCATACGCTCCTTGAGTGTCCAGGTGACCGACACACGACCTCCGCCAATGCTGCACGCACCGTGCTTGTTGGCGTTGGTCGCCAGTTCGTGGAGCAGCATGCTGATAGGCTGAACTTGCTCCGGCGAAAGCTCGACCTGCGGGCCGCCGGTATCGACGCTGTCCTTGGGGCAAAGGGCGTCCAGTTCCTCCCTGACCACGTCCTCCAACCGTCCGCCTTCCCACCGACGGGTGGCCAAGGATGTCTGCGCCCGGGCGAGAGCGCCGATCCGGCCCGTCAGAACGTCCTTGTAGGTTTCAAGATCCTCGGCGCGCGTAAGCCGGGTGAGGGATTGCACGATGGAGAGAACGTTGCGCGCCCTGTGATCGACCTCGTGCATCAGCAGCTTGCGCGTCTCCTCGCTACGCTTTTCCCCACTGATGTTCCGCGCCTCAATGATGGTGCCGACGACCTTCGACTCCTCGTCTTGAATGGGGCTGGCGGTGAAGGCGACAGGATAGAAGGAGCCGTCCTTGTGGACAAAAATCTCCTCCCCCTGCGTCCCCGCGTTCTCAGGAAACGCGCGGTCGATGGCGCACTCCGCAATCGGGAAATGCGAGCCGTCGGGGTGGGTGTGATGGATTACATCGTGGAGCGGTCGCCCGGCCGTTTCATGAAACGCGTATCCCGTGAGTTGCTCCGCCGCCTTGTTCATGAACACGCAATGCTGTCGCTCATCCATGAGGAATACAGCCATGGTTGTGTTGTCTAGAATCGAGTCGAGCCGTCTAGCAGTATCTCGAAGTTCAGCTTCGATCTGTCGATTTGCCGTAATGTCCTGAATCGCGGCGTAGAAAACGATGTCTTCATCTTCATCGAACATCTGTAATTTGACAGCAACATCATACTCTGTGCCGTCTTTTCTGCGATGTACGGTATTGAAATCAAGCCTTTCGATTTCCCGAGATTGAAGTGGTCGGATGAGAGCGAGGAATTCATCGCGGGTAATGTTGGGCTTCAAATCCCATGGCGTGAGGTCGGACAATTCGTCAATGCTATAGCCGAGATTATCTCGAGCGCCTTTGTTGACTAGGCGAAAGCGAAAATCACTCTTGGAGAAAATGTAGACTTCGCTGGCAGCTTCTTCAACGATGCGTCCAAGACGTTCACTCGTAACACCAGTAGAATTAGCCATGCTCGAAAATTCCGGTCCGAAGAGGTCATGCTATTGAATATCCGTAGATAACCGCCGAACCCGTGACAATGGGTTCGACACAACTGACAATGGCCAAGCTTGAGGTTGGAGACGGCTTGGCAAAGCTTATGCAGTTGGTCGGAAAGCCCCGGGAACCGCGCCAATCCATTTCACAGACCTCGGGGATCGTGGCTCTATGGAGCCGCCATCCAGGGGGAATCGTCTGACCATGCGCCGCCAACTCGCCAGCCTCGCCCTGACCGCCGGCCTCGCCCTTTCCGGCGCCGCCCAGGCCGCCGACCTGCTGATCTTCGGGGGGCCGATCTATACCGGCGTGGACGCTCAGCCCAAGGTCGAGGCCCTCGTGGTCAAGGACGGGAAGGTGGCTTTCACCGGCCCGCTGCCCGAGGCGCGCAGGGCCGCCGGCAAGGCCCAGGCCATCGACCTGAAGGGGGCCGCGGCCTATCCCGGCTTCGTCGACGCCCACGCCCACCTGATGGGCGTCGGCCTGCGGGAGATGACCCTGAACCTGGAGGGCACGGCCTCCATCGCGCAGATGACCGCCAAGGTTAAGGCCTGGTCCCTCGCCCATCCCGGTCCTGAGGTGCTGTCGGGCCGAGGCTGGATCGAGACCCATTATCCTGAGAAGCGCTTCCCCGACCGCGCCGACCTGGACGCCGTGGTCTCCGACCGCCCCGTAGTCCTGGGCCGCTCCGACGGCCACGCCATCCTCGTCAATTCCAAGATGCTGACCCTGGCCGGCATCACCCGCGACACCCCCGACCCCGCTGGCGGCCAGATCCTGCGGGACAGCAAGGGCGAGCCCACCGGCCTGCTGGTGGACAACGCCAAGGCCCTGGTGAAGGTCCCGCCGCCGACCGAGGCCCAGTTGCGCGAGGCCGCCCAGCGGGCGGCGGACCTCTACGCCTCCCGCGGCTGGACTGGGATGCACAGCGTCAGTGTCGCGGCCCGGGACGTGGAGATCCTGAACGCCATGGCGGCCGCCGGGACCCTGCCGATCCGGGTGGACAACTTCATGGACCTGTCCAGCCAGGGGACCCTGCTGACCACCGGTCCGTCCGCCGATCCCACCGGGCTGGTGCGGGTGGACGGCATCAAGATGTACATCGATGGCGCGCTGGGCTCGCGGGGCGCGGCCCTGCTGGCGCCCTATGACGACGCGCCGGGGACCGGCCTGCTGCTGACGCCGCCCGAGGTGGTGGCCAAGACCCTGGCGGCGGCGCGCAAGTCGAAGGCCCAGATGGCCATTCACGCCATCGGCGACCGGGGCAATCGCCTGGTGCTGGACGCCTTTGAGACCGCGTTTGACGGCGACCCCGCGCAACTACGCGCCGCGCGCTGGCGCATCGAACATGCCCAGGTGATCTCCCCCAACGACATCCCGCGCTTCGCCGACAACGGGGTCATCGCTTCGATGCAGCCCTCCCACGCCATCGGCGATCTCCACTTCGCCCCCGCCCGCCTGGGCGAGGCGCGGCTGAAGGGCGCCTATGCCTGGCAGGCGCTCCGGACCAGCGGCGCGCATCTGGCCGCCGGCACCGACGCGCCGGTGGAGAAGGGTGATCCGCTCATCGAGTTCTACGCCGCGACCTACCGCCACGACTTGAAGGGCTTCGCCGGTCCCAACTGGGGGCTGGACGAGGTGCTGACCCGGCCGCAGGCCCTGGCCATGCTCACCAAGGGCGCGGCCTATGCGGTGTTCCGCGAGAAGGACCTGGGGGACCTGGCGGTCGGCAAGGCCGCCGACATTTCCGTCTTCTCGGTGGACCTGATGACCGCCCCGTTCCCCGACATCGCCAAGGCCCACGCCGTGATGACCGTGGTGGGGGGCAAGGTGGTCTATCGCGCCAAGTAGGAAAACTGACGGCAGCTTGACCTTGCGGGTCAGCCGCGGCGGCCGCAGCCTCGCTCATGATCGGCCCGGGGCGCGGCTGCAAGGCGGCCTAGGTCAGAGCCTCGTCCACCAGGTTCGGGAACACCTTGGCCACCTTGGAGAGCAGGTAGTCGCCATAGGTCCCGTCGAAGTCGTGCACGCTGGCGCCGTCCCAGCGGCCATCGGCCCCAGTGGTGATGGCCACGCCCGGTAGGGGCGCCATTCTGGCGTTGAAGTCCGGGTCGAAGAACAGCGGGAAGGACAGGCGGTCGTGACCGCTCACATTCCTCACCCGGTGCGGAGTCGAGCGGTATCGCCCGCCGGTCAGCCGCTCCAGCATGTCGCCGATATTGCAGACCAGGGCGCCTTCGATGGGCGGCGCCTCGATCCAGCCGCCAGGCGCCTTGACCTGCAAGCCTCCGAACCGGTCCTGGGCCAGCAGGGTGAGCAGGCCGTAGTCGGTGTGCTCGCCGACGCCCCAGGACCCGGCGTCCGCGCCGAGCCCCTGAGCGGGATAGTTGAAGATGCGAAACAGCACGGTCGGTTCGGTGGTGTAGGCATCGCGGAAGTAGTTGTCGGGCAGGCTCAGGCTGATCGAGAACCCCTCCATCAGCGCCGCCGCCGCGCGTGTCGCCCCGGCCATATAGGCCTCGGCGGCCACCTTCAGTTCGGGCAGGGCAGGCGGCCACAGGTTGGCGCCGTGCAGGGGCATGCGCGCCTGGACGCGCCGATGATCGGCGGCCAGGTCGGTCCCCAGATAGAGGCCTTCCTTCTGGTCCGGCGCCCCGGAGGTGAGCTCGCCCCCGACTGGGAAGTAGCCTCGCCAGGCCCGGCCGCCGCGGGCCATGTCGATTCTCAGCTTCTCCTCCTCCGGGAGGGCGAAGAACCTGCGACTCTGGGCCTCAAGGTCGGCCAGGGTCGCAAGGTCGATCCCATGTCCGGTCAGGTAGAAGAAGCCGTGCGCCTCGCAGGCCCTGGCGATCTCCCCGGCCACCCGCGCCCGGCCCACCGCGTCGACGCGGTCGAACAGGGGGCTCATCTCGATGACTGGGAGGGTGGCCATCAGGCGGTGGGCGCCGGTCGGGCGCGCTGGTTGTAGAGCAGCTTCATGCGTCGCTCGCGCTCCTCGGGCGTCACGGTGGCGGGGTCTTCGGGCGGGCCGGCGACCACGGCCATGCCCTTCACCACGGCAGGGCGGGCGGCCATCGTGTCCCACCAGCGCTTGAAGTACTGGAACTCGCCCATGTCGATGCCCTGCAGCTCCCAGGACGCGGTCCAGGGATAGGCGATCATGTCGGCGATGGTGTAGTCGTCGCCGGCGATCCAGGGACGGTCGTAGAGCCGGTTGTTCAGCACCCCGTACATGCGATGGACCTCGTCGTTGAACCGCCGCTGAGCGTAGGCCTGGTCGCCGTGCTTGGGATCGACGCGGCTGAAGTGGCCGCGCTCGCCGGTCTTGGGGCCCTGGTTGGCCATCTGCCACACGACCCACTGGTTGACCTCGTACTTGCCACGCACGTCCTGCGGCCAGAATTTCCCGAACTTCTCGGCCAGGTACATCATGATCGAGCCGCTCTCGAAGACGCTCAGCGGGCCCCCGCCGTCCGCGGGCTCGTGGTCCACCAGCACCGGCATGCGGTTGTTGGGGCCGATCTTCAGATAGGCGTCGGTGAACTGGTCGCCCCGGCCAATGTTCACGGGCACGATGTTGTAGGCGACCCCCAGCTCCTGCAGCAGGATGGTGACCTTCTTGCCGTTGGGAGTGGGCCAGTAGTGGAGATCGAGCATGCAGCGCCTCGCGGGATTTCAATCCTGCGAGCCTAGGCCCGAGATGGGCCGCCTCAATCCCAAAAAATCTGCAACGGGCCACAAGCAAACGGGCCCCCGGCAATGCCGGAGGCCCGCTGCATTATCGGCCGGGACCGAAGGCCTTAGTAACCGCGCGGCGTACGGTCGTTGTCGCGCCGATCAGCGCGGATGTTGCGGGCCACCACATCCAGCTTGGCTTGGATCGTCGCGGCGTCGCGACGGCTCAGCTGGCCGTTGCGGTAGTGGCGCATGCCACGTTCCTGGCGGCTGATCATGTTGAGCGAGCGTTGGGCCTGATTGGCCTCGGCCCGGGACAGGGAGCCGTCGTTCAGCCCGCGTTGAATGCGTTCCTGCAGCCAGGCCTGGCGGCCGCGGACGTCCATCGGCGAGCCCGACCAACCCGAGCCCTGCTCGTAGGAGGCGTTCTGGCCGTAGCCGGAGGCGGCCGGCGCCGTGGCGATCCAGCGGCCTTGGCCGTCGTAATAGCCGTAGGATTGGCCTGCGACCCAGCGACCGTTGCTGTTGTAGTAGCCCGGCTGAGCGTCGGCGATCCAGACGCCGTTTGCGTCACGACGGCCGGCGGCTTGGCCGGGGATCCAGCGGCCATTGGCGTCATATCGGCCCGTGGCGGGACCGGCGATCCAGCGGCCGTTGCTATAGTAACCGCTGGCCGAGGCGCCGACCCACTGGCCGTTCACGTCATAGTAGCCGCTGGCCGAGGCCGGAACGTAGCGGCCATTGCGGTCATAATAGCCGCTGGCCGAAGCGTTCGTGTTGGCGGCGACCCAGCGGTTCTGGCTGTCGTAGTAGCCGTTCGGCGCGCCATCGACCCAACGGCCGTCGCGGTCGTAGTAACCCTGTGCGCTGGCCCGATCGACGGCGTTGGCATGCCACGCGCCGTTGGTGTCGTAGTAGCCATAGGCGTTGGGGCTAGCGCAGTTGGTGCGGGACTTGGCGATCTGGTTGCCGGCGAAGCCGCCGGCCAGCGCGCCGACCACCGAGCCTTCGGTGCGGGCGCCGTTGCCGGAGACCTGGCTGCCGAGAATGGCGCCGAGGCCCGCGCCGATCACGGTGCCGGCGACACGGTTGTTTCGCTGTTGCTCTTCGCAGGTCTGTTGGGCCAAGGCGAAGGTGGGCAGCAGGGCCGCGGCGGCGATGCCAGCGGCGAGAAGGGTCTTGCGCATAGGGGGATCTCCTGGGGACATTGTGTCCGTCCGTCGGGAGGCTAAACGCGGCGGCATGGTGGCGGTTCCTCAGGCGCCGGGGGCAGGTCGCGGGTGTCACTCAGCGGCCACGGTCGGGTTCTCGGAGGCCAGCGCCTTCTCCCGCGCCGTCAAGCGCTGGACCGGCGTGAGCCCGCGGAACCACCGTGCCTAGAGGCGCTCCACAAAGGCGGCGATCTCACTGTCCGTTCGCAGTCGGACCACCGGCACGTCAGGGCCATGCTGCACCTGCAGCGCCTCGATCCGCGGCCGGTTCTGGCGCTCGAAGTTCCAGATGAAGCGCAGCACGGTGGCGAGATCGCCGGGGCGATGCATCTCGCCCGCCTGGAATGTGCGGGTGATGGCGCGCCAGGCGCAGGTGATGCGAGGGCGATTCAGCCAGACCACCAGGTCAGCCCGCGGCATCCGCAGGTCAAAGGTGACCGCCGCGAAATTGCCGTCGCTGATCCAGGCGTCCTGCGCGTGCAGCACCTGCAGGGTCGCGCGGAAATCCGCCGTCTCCTGGGCGCGGCCTCGCCAGATCGCGTCCAGGTCGATCACCGGCGCCCCGGTCCTTTCCGACAGCCGCCGCGCCAGGGTGGTCTTGCCGCTGCCGGCGCAGCCCAGAAGGAGAATGCGGGTCATGGCCCACCTCTAGCCCGGGCGGGGGGGCGCGGCCCAGACCTAGGCCAGGGTCATCAGCAGCTAGAGGTGGACGTGCCCATCAGGCGAGGGCGGGGGCAGGGCGTCGGCCCGAATGTTCACCTGCAGCGAGGGGGGGGCAGGGTTAGGGCGCCCGGGTGAGCTCCCGCCTGGACTTTGAGCGCGGACTGGACCATCGCTGCGCGACGAGTTGTTGAAGAGTCTCAGTAAGTTGTCTCCTGGCATCGATTTCAAAGACTACCTCCTGCTCATGGGCGTGCCTGATGACGGCAGGGTGCTCGCCCAGGGGCAGGGCCTGCTTCGGCGGCCGACCTATGTCTTCTCCGGGACCTGCAGCTATCTGAGCTACCTCGGCGACCGCCTCGCCGGCGCCCGGGAAATCTGGTTTGCGCCTCCCGCCGGCCCGATGAGTCTGCGGATCGCGCCGGGGCCGATGGTGAACTACCTCGCCGATCCCGACATCTACGGCATGGCCCTGGCCAAGGCCGAACGGTTGGCCCGCGCGATGGGGCGGCCTTGCCTGAATCCTCCCGGGGCGGTGTTGCGGTCCGGGCGCGACAAGGTGGCCAGGGCGCTGGCGGGCATGCCAGGGGTGGTAGCGCCGCGGACCGAGCGTCTGAGCAGCGCGGGCCCCCAGGAGTTGGCTCGGATGATCGCCGACCTGGGGATGACCTATCCCGTCCTGATCCGGCCTGTCGGAGCCCATGGCGGCAAGGAGCTGCTGCGAATGGATCGCCCAGAAGACCTGGAAGGCCTAGTGGCGGGCTGGATGTGCGGCGCCCAGGTCTATGTGACCGAGTTTCATCCGTTCGCCGACCCGGACGGCGTGCATCGCAAATATCGCCTCGCGGTGATCGGGGACCAGATCATTCTGCGTCACGTGATCATCGGTGACACCTGGATGCTCCATGCCGACAGCCAGGGCGTGGACACTGAGGCCGATGAGGAAGCGCGCCTGGCGAGCTTCCAGGAGGGCCTGTTGCCCGTGATCGCGCCCGTGGTGCACGAGATCGCCCGCCGCCTGGAGCTCGACGTCTTCGGCATCGACTGCCACCTGGACCAGGACGGGCGTCTTCTGGTGTTCGAGGCCAACGCCTGCATGAACTTCTTGGCCCGCACCGTGCCGCCGCCCAATATGTGGGACGCGCCCGTCGAGGCGATCCGTACGGCCCTTCTCGATCTGCTGGCTGACCCGACGCGCTGGCGACATGCCGGGGACGACGGGAGCCCAGGAACCCCGCTATGAAGCTCCTCTACTCTCCGACCTCGCCCTATGCCCGCAAGGTCCGCATCTGCGCCCTCGAGCTGGGGATCGCCCTGGATGAGGTGGTGGTGGGCGCCAACCCCTCCCAGGCGGCCGATCCGGGGCTGGCGGCGGCCAACCCCCTGGCCAAGATACCTACCCTGGTCTTGGCGGACGGCCGGACGATCTATGACAGCCGGGTGATCGTCGACTATCTCGACAGCCTGACCGACAGGGCCCTCGCCCCGCGCTCGGGCGACGCTCGCTGGGCCGCCCTGGTGGAGCAGGCGGCCTGCGACGGCATCCTCGATGCGGCGCTGCTCAGCCGCTACGAGTTGGCCATGCGGCCCGAGGCGATGCGCTGGCCGGAGTGGCTGGCCGGGCAGTCGGGCAAGATCGAACGCGCTCTGGACCTGCTGGAGACCTCGGCCCGTGACGCCGCCAACCCCGGCTTGGGCGACATCTGTGTGGCCTGCGCCCTCGGCTACCTGGATCTGCGGTTCCCGGAGAACGGCTGGCGCTCCGGTCACCCGAAACTGGCCGCCTTCTTCGCGGCGATCTCCGAGCGGCCTTCGCTGAAAAGCACCATCCCGGCCTGACCCAACGGCAGGCGGAAAGCCTGCTAAGCTCCGGTCACGGCGGCCGACCAAAGAGCCCGCTGACGACCGGAGGACAGACGACCATGGCCCACGACGCCGCTTCGATGAACGCCCTGCTTGCCCGGCAGAAGGCCGCCCACCTGCGCGATGGCGCCCCCACCGCGGAGCAGCGGATCGCGCGGATCGACCGCTGCATCGGCCTGCTGATCGACAACCGCAAGGCCATCGAGGACGCGCTCAACACCGACTTCGGCTCCCGCTCGCGGGAGGCCACCGCCTTCACTGACATCGCCGGCTCTATCGGCCCGCTGAAGCACGCCCGCGACAGCCTGACCAAGTGGATGAAGCCTGAGAAGCGCAAGACGACGCCCGCGATCCTGGGCCTGTTCGGCGCCAAGGCCGAGGTGCGGTTCCAGCCCAAGGGGGTGGTGGGGATCATCAGCCCGTGGAATTTCCCGGTGAACCTGACCTTCGCCCCCCTGGCGGGCGTCCTGGCCGCCGGCAACCGGGCGATGATCAAGCCGTCGGAATTCACGCCGGCCACCTCGGAGCTGATGGCCGTGATGTTCTCCAGCGTCTTTTCCGAGGAGGAGATCGCGGTGATCACCGGCGGGCCGGAGGTGGGCCAGGCCTTCTCCGAACTGGCCTTCGACCATCTGATCTTCACCGGCGCGACAGCCATCGCCCGCCACGTGATGAAGGCCGCCTCGGCCAACCTCGTGCCCCTGACCCTGGAACTTGGCGGCAAGAGCCCGGTGATCCTCGGCAAATCCGCCGACATGGCCACGGCCGCCGCCCGGGTCATGAACGGCAAGACCCTCAACGCCGGGCAGATCTGCCTGGCGCCGGACTATGTCCTGACCCCGAAGGATCAGCTGGAGGACTTCATCGGCCACGCGCAGGGCGCGGTGGCCAAGATGTTCCCCACCATCCGCGACAACCCCGACTACACCGCCATCGTGGCGGATAGGCACTATGACCGCATCAAGGGCTATGTGGACGACGCCCGGGCCAAGGGTGCGCGGATCATCGAGATGAAGCCCGAGGGCGAGGACCTGAGCCAGCAGGAACACCGCAAGATCGCGCCGACCCTGATCATCGACCCGACCGACGACATGTTGGTGATGCAGGAGGAGATCTTCGGCCCGGTCCTGCCGGTGAAGACCTATTCCGGGGTCGACGAGGCCATCGCCTACGTCAACGCCCACGACCGCCCGCTCGGCCTCTACTATTTCGGCGATGACGCCGCGGAGAAGGAGAAGGTGCTGAACGGCACCACGGCCGGCGGGGTGACCATCAATGATGTGGTCTTCCACGTGGCCCAGGAGGAGCTGCCCTTCGGCGGCGTCGGCCCCTCGGGCATGGGCAGCTACCACGGGATCGACGGTTTCCGCGAGTTCAGCCACCGCAAGGCGATCTACACCCAGATCAAGAAGGACATCGGCCCCCTGGTGCAGATGCGCCCGCCCTACGGCCCCGGCATCCGCAAATATCTCGACGGCGCGATGAAGCGCTAGCCTCGCGGGGTTTTCAGGGACTGCAGCGCCCGTTCGTGGGCGTAGGCGGCGACGTCGCTCAGCGCGGCCTGGAGGGCGATGCGAACGCTCTCCAGGCGCACCGCGCCCTGTTGCTCGGCCACCTCGCAGGCGTCCCCCAGCTGAAAGGCCCCGACGCCCCGCGCCGCGCCCTTGATGGTGTGGACTGCGTCCAGCCATCCCTCGCTGGTCGGATCGAGCATCGCCGACCACAGATTGGCCTGCTCTCGGAAGAGGGCGAGGACCTCGTCCACGACGCCGGTATCGCCCGCGGCGAAGTCTTCGAGGTACGCAAAATCCACCGCGCCGGTGAGGTCTCGCCTGGCCAAAAAAATCGTCCTCTTACCCGCCTTGCTTTCAGCGAGGCTTCAAGTATGTTCCGCGCCCTTGCCGACAGGCCCTCGCGGGCTCCGAACGGTACGGGTGCATAGCTCAGTTGGTAGAGCAGCTGACTCTTAATCAGCGGGTCGTAGGTTCGAATCCTACTGCACCCACCATTCGCTTGGTGGACGGACTTTTCCAGAACTTCACGACATCGCGATGCCCGCTCGGCGCGTGGGGAATTCGCCCGCGTGGCTAGCCTTGGCCCGAGCCATACTCTATCTTCTAAGTTGCGACTCCGGCCCTGGCGGCTCAGGTGTTTGTTTTCTTTGAATTTAAGACTGAGGCCATTGAAATGACCACTGCGGCTGTGATCGACAAGAAGGCCCTGTTGGCCAAGTACATAGCGGAGCGTGACAAGCGCCTGCGGGCCGACGGCAACGCCCAGTACCTGGAGGTGAAGGGCAACCTGGCCCACTACCTCGAAGACCCCTACACGCCCCGCGTCGAGCGGGCGCCCAAGACCGATCACGTCACCTTCGCCTTCGTGGGCGGTGGCTTCGCAGGTTTGGTGACCGGGGCTCGCCTTGTGGAGGCCGGCGTGACCGATGTGCGCATCATCGAGAAGGGCGGCGACTTCGGCGGCACCTGGTACTGGAACCGCTATCCGGGCGCCCAGTGCGACACCGCCTCAATGATCTACATGCCGCTGCTCGAAGAAACCGGCCACATGCCGACCGAGAAGTACGCGCACGCCCCCGAAATCCTCGAGCAGTGCCAGCGGATCGGCAAGCAGTACGGCCTCTATGAGAACGCGCTCTTCCACACCGAGGTTGAGGATCTGCGCTGGGACGCCGCCAATTCCCGCTGGGTGATCAAGACCAACCGCGGCGACGAATTCACCGCCAGCTTCATCGGCCTGGGCACTGGGCCTCTCCATGTTCCCAAGCTGCCGGGCATTCCGGGTATCGAGACCTTCAGGGGCCACTCGTTCCACACCAGCCGGTGGGACTACGACTACACCGGCGGCGACCCCAAGGGCGCCAAGATGGAGAAGCTGGCCGACAAGCGCGTCGCCATCATCGGCACCGGCGCGACCTCGGTCCAGGCCGTCCCCCACCTGGCCAAGGCCTGCAAGCAACTGTTCGTCGTCCAGCGCACGCCGTCCTCGGTGGACGTCCGCGCCAATAAGCCCATCGACCCGGAGTGGTTCGCCGAGATCGCGACTCCGGGCTGGCAGAAGCGCTGGCTGGAGAACTTCACCGCCAACCAGGCCGGCGGCAACGCCGAGGAAGACCTGGTGATGGACGGCTGGACCGACCTGTCGCGCCGGATCCGCGCCAAGATTTCCCAGCTCCCTCGCGAGGGCCTGACCCCGCAGAAGATGCTCGCCGCCTACGAAGACAGCGACTTCGAAAAGATGGAGGAAATCCGCGCGCGGGCCGAGGCCATCGTCAAGGACCGCGAGACCGCCGAGAACCTCAAGGCCTGGTACCGCCAGCTCTGCAAGCGTCCCTGCTTCCACGACGCCTACCTACAGGCCTTCAACGAGCCCAGCACCACCCTGATCGACACCGACGGTCAGGGCGTGGAGCGCATCACCGAGAAGGGCTTCGTGGTGGCTGGCGTCGAGTACGAGGTCGACTGCATCATCTACGCCTCGGGCTTCGAGGTCGGCACGGAATACAAGCGCCGCGCGGGCTTCGAGGTCACCGGGGTGGGCGGCCAGACCTTGTCGGAGGCCTGGGCCGAGGGCATGAAGTCCAAGCACGGCATCCACGTCCTGGGCTTCCCCAACGCCTTCTTCGTGCAGCCGACCCAGGGCGCCAACCTGATCTCCAACGTGCCGCACAACCTGACGGAATCGGGCCGGACCATCGCCCTGACGGTGAAGCACGCCCTCGATGTCGGGGCCAAGGAGGTGGAGGTCACGCCCGAGGCTCAGAAGGCCTGGGTTGACCTGCTGCTCACCGGCGCCGGCCGCATGATGGGCGCGCCCGACTGCACGCCGGGCTACTACAACAACGAAGGCCAGAGCCCCGGCCCGGCGGCCAAGTACAACGTCGGCTACCCCCAGGGCGCGACCGCCTTCTTCAAGTACATCGAGGACTGGCGGACGTCCGGGCAGTTCGAGGGGCTGAACTTCCGGTAGGCAGAACGACCCCTTCCTTCTCCCGCAAGGGGAGGAGGAAGGGGTCCCTAAATCCCCGCCCCGTTGTCCAGCGCCTGCAAGGCCAGTTCGTGCGCCTCGGCCTCGGCGGTGATCCAGTTGATGAAGGCCTTTACCTGGGGCAGGCGGCCCTTGGCCTTGGGGTGGACGACGTAATAGGCGAAGTCCACGGCGGTCGAGATCTGCAGCGGCGAGACCAGGCGGCCGGCGTCCAGGTCGGCCTGGGCCAGGGTGCGTTTGGCGAGCGCCACGCCGCGGCCGTTGGCGGCGGCCTCGATCACCATGCTGGACTGGTTGAAGCGGGGGCCACGGGTGCCGTCCACGCCCTTAACCCCACGTGCCGCCAGCCACATCGTCCAGTCGGGGCAGCTGTCGTCGGGCTCGGGCGAGCCATCGTGCAGCAGGATGTGACCCACCAGATCCGCCGGCGAATTCAGGGGGTTGGAGGCCTGCAGTTCGGGGCTCAGCACTGGCACCACGGTCTCGCCGATCAGGCGGCGGACCTCCAGGCCGGGATAGCGGCCGGCGCCGTAGCGGATGGCTACGTCCACCTCGCCGGCGGTGAGGTCCACCAGCTCCAGGCCCGCCGATAGCCAGACGTCCACCTGCGGATGCAGCTCCTCGAACTTGCCCAGGCGCGGCACCAGCCACTTGGCGGCGAAGGAGGGGGCGGCGGTCAGGGTCAGGCGGCGGCCGTCCACGGCGGCGGTCAGCATGGAGGCGGCCTCGGCCAGGCGGTCGAAGGCCTCGCGCAGGGCGGGCAGGGCGGTCTGGGCGGCGTCGGTCAGCAACAGGCCCTTCGGCGTGCGCTTGAACAGCGCCGCGCCCACATAGTCTTCCAGGTTCTGGATCTGCTGGCTCACCGCGCCGGGCGTCACCGACAGCTCGTCGGCGGCGCGCGAGAAGTTCAGGTGGCGGGCGGCGGCCTCGAACGCGCGAAGGGCGTTCAGCGGCGGCAACCTGCGGCGCGGCGCGTCGCGTTCCATGGAGTTTTCCTGACAGCCCCGGCAGAAGACCTTGGCTTGCGAATTGGGCCCTCCGAGGCCAGTTTGCAAGCGTCCGGCGGTGTATAGGCCCTTTTCATCGGTGGACATCGGGCGAGGCGGGGGTAGAGCCCATCCCGCCTCAAAACTCAAACCTAGTCGTTAGAGAACCTTAAAGCCCATGTCGCGCCGCGCGCCCAAGGCCCCCACCGTTAACCGCCTCGTCGTCCTGGGCGGCGAAGGCGTACGCGCGGCCGGCTCGGTGTGGCTGGTGGGCGCGGGCCCCGGCGACCCGGAACTTCTCACCCTCAAGGCCTTCAAGGTTCTGTCGACCGCCGACGTCGTGGTCCACGACGGCCTGGTCAGCGACGAGATCCTGGACCTGGCGCCGTCGACCGCGCGCCGCATCTCGGTGGCCAAGCGCAAGTCGCGCCACTCCTACGCCCAGGGCGAGATCAACAGGATGCTGGTGGCCTTCGCCCTGGAGGGCCTGACGGTCATCCGGCTGAAGGGCGGCGACCCCTTCATCTTCGGCCGGGGCGGCGAGGAGCTGGAAGCCTGCCGTGAGGCCGGCGTCGCCTGCCATGTCGTTCCCGGCGTCACCGCCGCCCTGGCCAGCGCCGCCAGCGCCGGCGCCCCCCTGACCCATCGCGGCGCGGCCCAGGCGGTCACCTTCGTCACCGGCCATGCCGCCACCGGCGAGACCCCGGACCTGGACTGGGCCGGCCTCGCCAAGGCCAACCACACGGTGGTGATCTATATGGGCCTCTCCACCGCCGGCGGAATCGCCGAGCGCCTGATGGCCGCCGGCCGCGCGGGCGCGACGCCCGCCCTGATCGTCGAGAACGCCAGCCGCGCCGATGAGCGCCGCGTCGTGACCGACCTGGCAGGTCTGGCCGCCGCCGCCGCCGATGTTTCCGGTCCCGCCCTGCTGATCGTGGGTGAGGCCATGGCCCTGGCTCAGGCCGGGACCGCGCAATTTGTTCAAAGTGTCGAAGCTCGGGATCTCGAGCGGGGAGTGGGATCATGAAGGCGCTGACCGCCAATCGCCTGGACGACGGCGAGGTCGTGTTCTGGAACAGGGGCGCCTGGGTGGAGCGGTTCGCCGACGCCGAGCTGTTCGCCAATGACGCCAGCGGCGAGGCCGCCGAGGGCGCGGGCAAGTCCCAGCCCAATACGGTGATCGACGTCTATCTGATCGACCTGATCGAGAGCGAGGGGCTCTGGGCGCCGCTGAGCTTCCGGGAGCGCATCCGGGCGCTCGGGCCTCTCAATCATCCGACCCATGGCAAGCAGGCCGAGGGTGGCGCGGCCATCGAGGCCCTGCGGCACGCCGCCGGCGCCTCGCGCTCCACCGGCCGCGTCAACCTGATCAAGCGTAAGTAGGGCCGATGTATCAGTACGACACCATCGACAGGGAATTCCTGGCCGACCGCGCCGCGGAGTTCAAGGAACAGGTGGAGCGCCGCCTCGCCGGCGAGATCACCGAAGACCAGTTCAAGATGCTGCGTCTGCGCAACGGTCTCTATCTGCAGCTGCACGCCTACATGCTGCGGGTGGCGATCCCCTACGGCTCGCTGAACGCGACCCAGCTGCGCAAGCTGGCCGATATCGGCCGCCGCTACGACAAGGGCTACGGCCACTTCACGACCCGGACCAACCTGCAGTTCCACTGGATCAAGCTGCGCGAGGCGCCCGCGATCCTGGAGGAGCTGGCCACCGTCGACCTGCACGCCATCCAGACCAGCGGCAACTGCATCCGCAACGTCACCTCCGACCCCTATGCCGGGGCCACGGCCGAAGAGATCGACGACCCGCGCGTCTGGTCCGAGGCCATCCGCCAGTGGTCGATGCTGCACCCGGAATTCAGCCACCTGCCGCGCAAGTTCAAGTTCGCGGTCACCGCCGCGCCCAAGGACCGCACGGCCGCCCGGGTCCACGACATCGGCCTGGTGGTCCGCCGCGCCCGCGACGGCACCATGGGCTTCGAGGTAATCGTCGGCGGCGGGATGGGGCGCACGCCCTATGTCGGCCCGACCATCCGCGAGTTTCTCCCGGCCAACCGGCTGTTCTCGTACCTGGACGCCACCTTGCGCGTCTACAACCGCCACGGCCGCCGGGACAACAGCTACAAGGCCCGGATCAAGATCCTGGTGGCCGCCCTGGGCCGCGAGGAGTTCGCGCGCCAGGTCGAGGAAGAGTGGGAGAAGGTGGGCGCGGGCGCCGACATGCCCGACACCGAGATCGCCCGCATCCGCGCGGCCTTCGCCCCCAAGGCCTTCGACACCCTGGTGAACCGCTCGGAAGCCTTCGAGACCGCCAAGGCCGCCGATCCCGCCTTCGCGCGCTTCGCCCGCAACAACCTCAAGCCCCACAAGCGGCCGGGCTACACCATCGTCGAGATCTCCCTGAAGGGGATCGGCGACACGCCCGGCGACGCGACCTCCGACCAGATGGACGTGGTGGCCGACCTGGGCGAACGCTACGGCCAGAACGACATCCGCATCACCCACGAGCAGAACCTGGTCCTGCCCCACGTGAAGCTGGACGATGCGCACGCCGTGTTTCAGGCCCTGGCCGCCGCGGGCCTGGCGACCCCCAACATCAACCTGATCACCGACATCATCGCCTGCCCGGGCCTGGACTACTGCGCACTCGCCAATGCGCGCGCCATCCCCATCGCCCAGGACATCGCCCACCGCTTCGCCGACCAGGACCGCGCTGAGCTGGTGGGGGAACTGAAGATCAAGATCAGCGGCTGCATCAACGCCTGCGGCCACCACCATGTCGGCCACATCGGCATCCTGGGCGTCGATAAGAAGGGTGAGGAGTTCTACCAGCTCACCCTGGGCGGCTCCGGGGCCGAGGACGCCGAGGTCGGCAAGATGCTGGGCCCGGCGCTTCCCGCCGACCGCGTCACCGACGCCATCGACACTATCGTCGAGGTCTATCTGCGCGAGCGCGTCGAGGGCGAGCGGTTCCTCGACACCTTCCGCCGCACGGGCTCAGCCCCCTTCAAGGAGGCTGTCTATGCCGAAGCTCATTAGGATCATCGACGGCCAGTTCGTTTCGGCCGACGACCCCTTCACCCATGTCGCCGACGACGAGGGCATGCCCTCGGGCGATGTGATCGTCTCCCTGACCCGGTTCTCCGCCGAGGGCGACGCCCTGATCTCCCAGGGCCGCTCCGTGGGCGTACGCATCGAGCCGGACGAGGAGGTCGAGGCGCTCGCCTATGACCTGCCCAAGCTGGCGGTGGTGGCGGTCGCCTTCCCGAAATACCGCGACGGCCGCGGCTTCTCCACGGCCCATCTGCTGCGCGACCGTTTCGGCTTCAAGGGCGAGGTCCGGGCGGTGGGGGAGGTGCTCCGCGAGGAGGCCAATTTCCTGACCCGCTGCGGCTGCGACAGTTTTGAAACCGCCGACGGCTCCAGCCCCGAGCAATGGGCCCACGCCGCCAATCGTCATCGTCACGTCTATCAACGCGCCTCTGACGGCCGCACCCCGGCCTTCACCGAGCGTGCGGAGTCCTGAGCATGGCCTTTGATCAACTGGAACGCCCGCAGATCGCCCTGCGCCTCGACGCCGAACTGCGCCACGCCCATCCGGTGACGGTGCTGGAATCGGCCGTCGAGACCTTCGGCGACAAGCTCGCCCTGGTCTCGTCCTTCGGGGCGGAGTCGGCGGTGCTGCTGCACATGGTCTCCAGGATCAAGCCGAACATGCCGATCATGTTCCTCGACACCGGCATGCTGTTTGGCCAGACCCTCGACTACCGGCGCAACCTGGCGGCCAGGCTGGGCCTGACCGACGTGCGCGACCTGCGGCCGCTCTATACCGACCTGGCCACCGTCGATCCCAAGGCCAACCTCTGGCAGACCGACACCGACGCCTGCTGCAACATCCGCAAGGTGATCCCGCTGGACACCGCCCTGAAGGAGTTCGACGGCTGGATCACCGGCCGCAAGCGCTTCCATGGCGGCGACCGCCTGTCCCTGCCGGTGGTGGAGCAGGCCGACGGGCAGGTGAAGTTCAACCCCCTGGCCAACTGGGGCAAGACCGAGCTCGACGCCTATATGGCCGAACACGACCTGCCGGCCCATCCCCTGGTGGCCCAGGGCTTCCCCTCGATCGGCTGCTGGCCCTGCACCAAGCCGGTGGAGGAGGGCGAAGATGTGCGCGCCGGCCGCTGGGCGGGTTCCGAAAAGACCGAATGCGGCATACATGTCGCCCGTGCGCCCGACGCCGTGACGAACGTCGGCGGCGATATCTAGCCCAAGCTTTCAAGCAGACCGATCATGACCGATGTGACCGCCGCCGCTCCGGCCAAGAAGGCCGGCGCCTTCCTCCATGAGACCGTGACCTGGGTCCAGCACTGGACCGATAGCCTGTTTTCGTTCCGCACCACCCGCGACCCGGCTTTCCGCTTCCAGAGCGGCCAGTTCGTGATGGTGGGCCTGGAGGTGGACGGCAAGCCGCTGCTGCGCGCCTATTCCATCGCCTCGCCGTCCTGGCACGACGAGCTGGAATTCTATTCCATCAAGGTCGAAAGCGGCCCGCTGACTTCGCGCCTGCAGAAAATCCAGGTCGGCGACCAGGTGCTCATCGGCAAGAAGCCCACCGGCACCCTGGTGCTGGACGGCCTGAAGCCTGGCAAGCGGCTCTACATGCTGGGCACCGGCACGGGCCTCGCCCCCTGGCTGAGCCTGGCCCGCGATCCCGAAGTCTATGACCGTTTCGACGAGGTGATCGTCACCCACACGGTGCGGAATGTGGCGGATCTGAACTACCGCGAGCTGTTCGAGACCGAGCTGCCGCAGGACGAGATCCTGGGCGAGATCGTCGCGCCCAAGCTGCGCTACTACCCCACCGTCACCCGCGAGCCCTTCAAGCACCAGGGCCGGATCACCGACCTGATCGCCTCGGGCAAGATCTTCGAGGACCTGGGCCTGCCGCCCCTGGATCCTGCCGTCGACCGCCTGATGTTGTGCGGCGGCCCCTCGGTCCTGGCCGACCTGAAGGTCCTGCTGGAAGCCCGCGGCTATGTTGAGGGTTCGCTGGCCAGCCCCGGCGACTACGTCCTGGAGCGGGCCTTCGTCGAGACGTGATCTTCTCCCTCCCCATGAAGGGCAGGGGAATCGCATATGGCGTTGGAGTCGAAATCTTAGGTCGAAGCGGATTCTGCAGATGTCTCCTTGGTGTTT
>NZ_JAOTJD010000011.1:0-97920 GCF_042714595.1 Phenylobacterium ferrooxidans
ACGGTGTGGAGCGGTTCTTCTCCAAGGTCGTGGTGGCCACGCCGCAGCATGAACTGCGGTCGCTGGACCGGCCTGACGCCGCTCCGGCCTCCGAGGAGGAGTAGCTCTAGCGCCCGCCCGGTTCGCCGGGCGGGCTCTTAGCCTTGGTTCGGAATCGCCGTAAGTTGCTCACCTTGAGTTGCCGAATTCGACGCCCGTTAAACCCGGCGAGTTTACAATGTCGTCAGAACGCGCACTGTAGGTTGGCGAATGGATGGAAAGCTAAACCAGCTTCAGCGCCTTTTGCCCGATGGCCTCCTGGCGGACGCCCGTTGGCTGCAGCGCCATGGCTACTCACGCAGCCTCGTCGCCAAGTATGTCAAAAGCGGCTGGCTTCAGGCGCCCATCCGAGGGGCCTATCAGCGCGCGGGCGACACATCCGACCAGGCCCTCTCGGCAATTGCGGTCGTCTTGTCGCTGCAGCGTCTGCGCCCTCCCCTCCTCGCGGTCGGTGGCCGGACGGCTTTGGAGCTGCTGGGGCTCGGCCACTATGGTGCTCCTGACGGGCCAACCCAGTTCCACCTCTGCGGCGCTGCGCCGCCGCCAGTCTGGGCACGCAGGCTCTTGGGGAACCGGCTGGTCTATCACCGGCCGACCTTGTTCACGGCCGACCCGCTTCTCGCCGACGATCCGAAAGCCGGGGGGTTCGACCGACATTTCACGCACCCTTCGGCGGGCGGCCTGGAATCCCAGCTCATCATCTCGACGCCGGAACGAGCTCTGCTGGAGGTCCTGGACCTCGTCCCGCAGGTCGCCTCCTTCCATGAGGCTGACGTCCTGATGCAGGGCCTGTCATCCCTCAGCCCTCGGCGCCTTTTCGCGCTCTTGGCCGACTGTCGGAGCGTCAAGGTCAAGCGTCTCGCGCTGTGGTTCGCCGATCGCCACGGCCATGCCTGGGCGAGCCGCCTCGAACGGGGCGCCATCGACCTTGGCAGCGGCAAGCGCGTCCTTGAACCGGGCGGGCGCCTCGACAGCACTTACAACATCACCGTTCCTCGCGAGATGGGGGACGCATGACCGCGGCCTTCCACTCGCGCCCACAGAACCACGCCGGCAGGCCGCCTAAAAGCGGTGCTCGGAAAGTGACCGCGACGGCGGTTTACGGAGAAGTTGCCAATTGGCAACTTCTGGGGCTGAGGCCCCTTCACTTCCCCAAGATCGTCGCTCGTGGTGGGGTTGGTGATGTCTAAGCGCGCGATTCGACAGCAGGAGTTTGATCTGTTCGTCCCTCGGATGAACAGCCTGCCGCTGAAGGATCAGCGCGAGGTGATGGAGCGACCGTTCTTCTCGCTGTCGAAGCGCAAGCGCCTGAAGCCGATCGAATACACCAGCCCCGATGGCGAGGTCTGGGTCCACGTCAGCGCCAACCCCTCCTTCGGCATCGCCACCATCTGGGACGCCGACATCCTGATCTGGGCGACCTCACGCATCAACCAGATGCGGGAGGCCGGCGAGAACGACCTGCCCCGGACCCTGCACACCACGACCTATGATCTGCTCAAGGCGATCAAGCGCGACACGGGCGGCAAGGGTTATCGAGAACTCCAGGCCGCTCTTCAGCGGTTGGAGGCCACGACGATTCAGACTTCGATCCGGGGGACCAAGCGCAACACCAAGGCGCAGTTCGGCTGGCTCGACGAGTGGATGCTGGAGTCGGACGCGGTCACTGGTGCCCCGAAGGGGCTGACCCTCACCTTGTCCAACTGGGTCTATGAGGGGGTCATCAAGGACCGGTCGCTGCTGACGCTGCACGCCGACTACTTCGCCCTCTCCGGCGGTGTTGAGCGCGCCATCTACCGGATCGCCCGCAAGCACGCCGGCGACCAAGCGTCGGGCTGGACGTGCCGGGTGAGCGTGCTGCACGACAAGACCGGCAGCGAGAGCCCGCTGAAGCAGTTCAACTACCTGCTCAAGCGAATCATCGCCGCCAACGACCTGCCCGAATACGACGTCAGTTTCGTCAACGCCGCGGACAACTCGCCGGCCGTCCATTTCATACGCCGCGACGCCGTCGAGCGCGCCGCGATCAAGACGGATCTGGCTCGCCTGGCCGCTGATTCGGAGCGCCGGACCCGTGAGGACGCCCGCACGCTCGCCGTCGATGGCATGTTTGAGAAGCGCAAGGTCCCATCCTCGGGGGAACGGTGACCTATTCCACGGGGGAACGGTGACCTGAGGCACGGGGTTTCAGTGACATTGGGCTCGGGGTATTGGTGACCGAGGCGTTTCTGAAACCCCTGTATCGTATGGGTTTTCTGGGCATTTTGCGGCCTCTAACTCTGTCTAACTTTGTCCCTAAGAAATTCTCTAACGGGGCGCGGCGGACAGGCTGGCTTGCCGTCTCCTTGAACCATGAGGGTTCAGGCTCGGCGCGCTGTTAACTCAATATTCATTGCATCCGACCAGAAACTTGGCAAGTTCGAGCTATCTCGTTAGATATTTGCAAAGGAGGAGGCCATGGCGAAACTTGCACTCGCTGAAAGTGCGGTCTCTGGACCCGTCCTCCTCGACGCCATGACGGCGCTCAGCGACCGCGCCCATGACGTCATCACCCGGCTGCGGGCGACGGTGTTCGCGCCCGGCGAAGAGAAGATCATCGATCTGCGCTTCACAATCACCAAGGCCGCCGAGATGGTGGGCCGGACCTCCGAGGCGATCCGCCAGGCCGAGGCTGATGGCCGCCTCCCCGCCCCCAGGCTCAGCGCTTCGAAGCGGCGGGAAGGCTACAGCCTGGCGGAGATCAACCAGATGCGCGACGTCTTCGGGACCCGGCCGCGTCGAGGCCCCGAGGATCCGCCGATCGTCCTGGCAGTCCAGAACTTCAAAGGCGGCGTCGGCAAGAGCACCCTCACCTGTCATGTTGCGCAGTATCTCGCGCTCAAGGGCTACCGGGTGGCGGTGATCGATTGCGACAGCCAGGCGAGCACCACGACCATCTTCGGGTTCAACCCCGACATCGATATCGACGACGAGCAGACCCTCCTCCCCTTCTTCCGTCACGGCGGTGAACCAGATCTCAAGTATGGCCTGCGCGCTACCGCCTGGCCGGGCATCGATTTGATCCCGGCAAACCTCGGGCTATACCAAGCGGAATATGAGGCGGCAGCACGGCTTCGCGGCAATCCCGACGCCTTGGATCGGCTGCGTCGCGGCGTCGAAAGTATGGCCGATGAGTATGACGTAGTCTTACTGGATCCGCCGCCCGCACTAGGGATGTTGTCGTTGGCAGTACTGCGTGCTGCCAACGCCCTTCTGATCCCAACACCGCCTTCGACCGTAGATTTCGCCTCGACCGCCCACTTCTTGCGAATGATCGTGGAGACCCTGGAGGTCATGCAGAACCATCTGGGCGCGCGGGGCTATCACTTTCTCCGCGTCGTCGCGACCAAGGTCGACGAGGGCAAAAGCGCCCACACCCAGATCCGCGACATGATGGAGGCGGTCTTTGGCGCCGACATGCTGTCGGCCTCGCTGCTCGACTCCGCCGAGATCGACAATGCCAATGTGCAACTGCGCACCGTCTATGAGCTGTCGGGTCCAGCGACGAAGACCTATGAGCGCTGCCGAAACAACCTCGACCGCCTGAATGGCGAGATCGAGCTTTTGATCCGCAAGGCGTGGCCCAGCCATCGGCCGGACCTTCGCCGGCTTGGTCTAGGGTAGGGGAGGGCGGTCATGGCATCCACAACAGGCAAGAACCGCTCCATCCTCGCGGGCCTGGTCGGCCCGGCGGTCACCGAAACCCCGACGCCGGAGCGCGGCGCGCCGGCCACTGAGCGCTTGAACACGCGGCTGACCGGGCTCGCCCGCGTCACGGCCGGCGACATCAAGGAAAAGACGCTCAAGCTGGTCGATCCGACTCGATGCCGGATGTGGGAACGGCACAATCGCCGCTACGATCTGCTCAACGAGAGTGTCTGCGGTGACCTTCTTGAAAGCCTTCGCTCCCAGGGGGAGCAGGAGTTTCCCGCGATCGTGCGGCGGGTCGAGGATGACCCGGCCTTCGATTTTGAGGTCATTTGCGGCGCGCGCCGCCACTGGGCCGTCAGCTACCTCAAGAATGTCGAGCATCGCGATATTCGCTACCTCATCGAAGAGCGCGAGCTCACCGATGAGCAGGCCTTCCGTCTGGCTGATGTCGAGAACCGGTCGCGCAAGGACATCAGCGACTACGAACGGGCCCTGGACTATCGCCACGCCGTAGAAACCTTCTATGGCGGCACCGCTCAGCGAATGGCCGAGCGGCTTGAAGTGCCAAAGGCTTGGCTTTCACGTTTTCTCGACCTCGCTAAGCTGCCGACCGATGTCGTCGAGGCCTTCGGCGATGTGCGGCAACTCCGCGAGAACCATGCCCGCGAGATCAAGCCCCTCCTGGCCGACGGCGCGTCACGCCCTCGGGTGATGGCCGAGGCGAAGCGCCTGGCGGTTCAGCAGGCGGAAATGATCGGCAAAGGTCAGGGTCCTTTGGACGCGCCGAAGGTCATGGTGCTCCTGAAGCGCGCCGCCGCCGGTGACACGATGCCGGTGAGCAAGGCGGGCAAGCCAGGTACGGCAGTGACCAACGCAGCGGGTGCGACCCTGTTCACTCTGGCGACCAAGGGATCCAAAAAGGTGGTCCTGGAACTGGCGCTAGATGCCGCCGCCAGCAACGCGGATTTCGCCGAAGCCTTCCAGCGTGAGCTACTCCGGATGCGGCCCAAGGGCTGAAGTTGCCAATTGGCAACTTTCGAATTGGAGCCCAAAGCGGCTCCTTTTCGCTCCCCGCTATCGCTGAGTTGCCAATTGGCAACTGAGCAAACCGTCGGGGTTTCAGTGACCGGCGCCCGACGGCGCCTTGCGCGGTCCTGTCCCGATCGCGCGAACGGCACCACCCAGAACCGATGCGTCAGCTCTGGTAGGGCAGGGGACTTATTGCCATAAAAGGCACTCAATGAAAGTGCATCCAGCGCTGTATTCCAACGCGCCCACCCCGTGACAGATCGCAACCGGGCGGCGTCTCGTGGGGCTGAGACATGATCCATGGCCTTGTGAGACGCCGGCGACGCAGGCTCCTGGTTATCGCGTTGGCGATGGCCCCGGCCGCGCTGCTGGGCGGCCTGGCCTTGGTCGTTCCGGCTCCGTCGCTGCTGTGGAACCGCTCGGAAAGTGAGCCCAGGGGCCTCTATGCTCGTAGCATCGCGGCCCCAACCCGGGGCCAGATCATCGCCTTTCCAGCCCCGCCATCGGTCCTGACCTACGCCAGCGGTCGCATGGCCTATCTGCGCCATATGCTGATCCTGAAAGAGGTCGCGGCGACGTCCGGGGACACCGTCTGCACCCTCGATGGCAAGCTGGTGATCAACGGCGTGTGGCGCGCGCCCGTGCTCGCCCATGACGGCGAGAGCCGGCCGCTACCGCACTGGCGCGCCTGCCGCCGTCTGGGCGAGGGCGAGTTCTTTGTGTTCTCGAACCGCATCCCCAACAGCTTCGACAGCCGGTACTATGGACCGGTTCGCCGCGAGGCGATCGTCGGCGTCTTCCGCCCGATCATGACGCGGATCGACCGCCCAGGTGACGTCTGATGGACGCCGCCGCCCTCGCGGGCCTCTGCGCCCTTCTGGCTCGCGGAATGAGCGCCCAGCCGCTGCCGGCCGGCGTCAATTGTCCGGCGGCGATGGCCACGTCGCCTTCCATATCGGCCGCAGCCGCACCCCCGTCAGGTTCAACGTCATTGGCCGTCCGCCTGGGTGGACCAGAGGCTCGCGACGCCATCGCCCGGGTGGCCTTCGCAGAGGCCGCGAACCAGGGCGACAGCGGCCTGGCGGCCGTCGTCTACACCATCCTGAACCGGCTGCAGGACGGTCGCTGGGGCTCAAGCGTCGAGGCCGTGCTGAACGCCCGCGGGCAGTTCGAGCCGGTAATGCGGGCCGGCGGCAGTTGGCGCAATCTGCCGCCCGTCTCGGAGGCCCAGCGGGCTCGGGTCAGCACCATCATCAACCTGGCGATCGAGGGCCGCTTGCCGGACCTGACGAACGGCGCGCGGTTCTTCCAAAACGCCCGGATCGTCGCGGCCCGGGAAGCGGCGGGCGCGGTGTCGCCGGGCCTGACGAACTTTGGCGGCGCACCATCCTCCGCGGTGATTGGCGCCCACACCTTCTATGTGGAAGCGGGCCGTGGAGGCGCCGCCAAAGGGGAGGGGAGCAGGGGAGGGCGTTCGAGCTGGGCCAGGCCGTCGCCGGCCGGCTCCGGGATCGCTTTGAGCGCCCCGAACGACGGCATCTTCGTAGGCGAGAACCGGGCGTTTCCCGGGCCTGCCACTTTGCCGCCGGAGCCCATTGAAGGCGCGGTTCCAGTCCTTACGCCGGTCCCGTCGGGGGCGGATTTCCAGGCGGCGCCGGCGGACCAAAGTAGCGATCAGCCGGTCGATCCCAGCCGGGCGATCTTCGTGCTATCCGATGGCCGCCCCAGCGACCGCCGCCACTAGGCCGGCTGGCGCCAGGTGGCGTCCAGGTCGGCATAATCCTTGTCCAGCTCGCTCGGCGTAAGGCGCTCGTCGTCGTCTGCCAGAGCCGACTCCGCCATCGCATCGAAGTCGGGCGGTTCGCCGCCTACGGCTTCCAGCGCGCCCAGTAGATCCTCGCTGGGATCGCCGCCTTGGCGCAGGGGAAGGGGCACGTTTCCGAGCAGTTCGCGCACCGTCAGCCGGTCCCTGACGCTCTCCACCCGCCGGTCTAGGATGTCGACCAGCCGATGCAGAAGGTCGGCTCCGCCCTCCTGCCAAGCTTCGTCGGCCGCCTCCGCCAAAAGGGCGCCGCCGAGGATGATCTTGCCCCGGGTTTCGCGCTTTCTCTGGTTGATCGCCCACAGTGCTTCGAGGCGTTCGACCCGGGCTTTCAGCACGGCGAAACGCTGGCCGTCATCCGCGATATCTTCGAGCGGAACGGTGTGGCGCTTGTTGTGGATTCCTGTGCGGCCCATGTCCCGCAGAGCCGCCTCAAGCTCCTCCAGCCGAAGTTTCAGCGCGCCTTCTTCGTTGATCCGGCGCCCCAGTTTGCGGTCGGCTTCACGGGCGGCCCAGAGGTCCCTGCGCTTCTGCTTCTGGGTCTCGCTGCGGGGTCGATATTTGGAGGGCCGAGTGTTCCGCTTGCGCTTATCGACAGCGATCATGACAGGCACCCTTGATGAAGAAAAAAAGCGTGATGCACTTTTTCTATCCAAATAGCGCCTGATGGTCCATGGTGGTGGCAGAGGTGTTGCAGACAATGGCGCATATCCTCATTGGTTGGGCTACGCCCAGCCAACGATGCGGTCAGGCGCCGCCCGACACCCTCAAACCCCCGCACGGCCTGCGACGGCCTGGGGTTTGAGCCAAGGGCCGAGCCCTTAGCGATCCCGCCGGCTCACGCCGGCAGGGGAGGGCAGTTCAGTGGCGTCGTTCCTGTGTCAGGTGCAGACCATCCAGCGCGGCCTTGGCCGCTCGGCCGTGGCCGCGGCGGCGTACCGATCAGGCCAGTCGCTGACCGATGACCGCTTGGCCATGGAGTTCGACTTCTCGAACAAGGACGGGGTCGAGCACGCCGAGATCATGGCGCCGGATGACGCGCCGCAGGCCTACAGGGACCGCGCAGCCCTGTGGAACGCCGTCGAGGCTGCGGAGCGCCGTAAGGACGCCGTGCCCGCCCAGGAGGTCCTCCTGGCGCTGCCGCACGAACTTGATTTTGACCAGCGCCGGGACCTGGTCCGCGCCTTTGTGCAGGAGCACCTGGTCGCCAAGGGCATGATCGCCGACGTCGCGATGCACCGGCCCGGCAAGGAGGGCGACCAGCGCAATTTCCACGCCCACATCATGGTCACGACTCGCCGTGTCGATCGCGCCGGTTTCGCGGGCAAGAACCGCGATTGGAACCACGCCAGCTTCATCCCGCAGCTGCGCGCCGCGTGGTCGGACGTGCAGAACCGGGCCCTGCGTCATCACCTTGGTCCGGACGCCCCGCAGGTCTCGCATTTGAGTCTGGCGGCGCGCGGCGTCGACCGCGCCCCGACTGTGCATCTGGGGCCGGCGGCCACGGCGCTGGAGCGCAAAGATATCGCCTCTGAGCGTGGCGAATTGAACCGCGATGTTCGGGCCCGCAACGACAAGGCGCGCGACCTTCGACGTGACTATCAGGCGACCGCCGACCGCATCGCCAAGACCGCTCCGGAGATCGAAGTCGCGGTCCCGAAACTGGTCGTCGAAGCCGAGCAGGTTCTAGGCAAGATGGTCGTCCAGAGGACAGCGTGGGCGGCCGAACGCGAGGCGCTTTCCACGCCGAAAATTCCCAGCGCCGGCCGGGTCGAACGCGAGCTGACGGCGGAGGCCGCGACCGCCAAGGCGCGGGCGAGGGCTCACCTTCAGCAGACCGAGGAGCGTGTGAAGAAGACCCGTTCGCGGCGCCTGGAACTGGTGGCCTGGGTCCGCAATCCGGCGCGGATGATCTGGGCGAAACACGCCGAGCTGAACGCCATCGGACGCGCCCGCAAGGCCTATCGCCGGGCTGAGGTTGGCCTGCAAGTTCGCCAGGATTGGGTCCGCTCGCCCAAGGGCCAGGCGTTCGTCGCGGCGCGCCGGCAGCCGGGCCTGGAAGCCGCGGCCGACGTGGTTCGGCAACGGCGCACGCTGGAGCGGAAGATCAAGCGGATGGACAACCGGACCCTGTTGGCCGGCCGCACGATCAGCGACCTGCGGCTGGTGCACGAACTTGGCCAGCGCGAGCTTCGTGTCCCCAACCAGTCGCCCGACGAGACGCGCTTCTTTCGGGATATCGGCCGCCCGGCGCGCGAGGCCCTGCAGCGCTTCCCGACGCCGGTCCAGGAACAGGCGCTGGAGCGTCTGCGACGTGGCCAGGGCCGGTCGATTGGCCGCGCCATCATTCCCGGCCGCTAGGAGCGACACGCCCCATGAACGCCCGCCCCAAGATCGTCCTGCCGCTAGCAGCGGCCAGCGTGTTGATCGCCCTATCGATCGCCACCCAGATCGTCGCTCACGACTTCCACTACCCGCGTGAGTTCGGCCGCGGCCTGCTGGATCTGGGGCCGACGAGGATCTACGCGCCGTGGGCCTTCGTCGGCTGGTATGGGCGCTTCGCGGCGCGCTACCAGCAGGCCTTCGACATGGCCGCGATGATCTCGCTCGCGGCCGTGTTCGTCCCGTCGATGTTTCTGATCGGGCTGACCAAGAGCACGCGCCGGGCGCCGCGAGAGTTTGGCAAGGACGCCTGGGCGACGCAGGCCCATGCCCGCAAGGCCAAACTCGTCCATGGCGACGGCCAGATCAGCGGGCGGGTGCTCGGCCGGTTGGGCGGCAAATACCTCACCTATCGCGGTGTGGAGCACGCCATCATCGTGGGCGCGTCCCGCAGCGGGAAGGGGGCCGGCCACGTCGTTCCCACCCTGATCGCCTGGCCGCAAAGCGCCTTCGTCTACGACCGCAAGGGCGAGCTTTGGCACATCACGGCCGATCACCGGAAGACGTTCAGCCACGTCTTCTATTTCGCGCCGACCGACCCCAACACCGTGCGGTGGAATCCGCTGTTCGAGGTGCGGAAGGGGCCGATGGAGATCGCCGATATCCAGAACGTCGTCGGCATCCTAGTGGACCCGCTGGGCCGCAAGGCGGGCGACCTCAATTTTTGGGACCAGAGCGCGACGGACTTCTTCACCGCGATCATCCTTCACGTCCTCTACAGCGAGGAGGACACCAAGAAGAACCTGGCCCAGGTCCGCCGCCTGCTGATCAATATCGACCCGACCCTCCATGCGATGAAGCACACCAAACATCGCCAGAGGCCGGACCTTCATGCGCCGGACGGGCTGGCGCAGGGCGCCGATGGCAAGCCCATCGCCGAGGTCCACCCGGAGATTCTGCTGGGCGCCACGGCGCTGGACAGCATGGACGAGCGGGTGAAATCCAATGTGCTGGCCACCTGTCGGGCGTCGCTGTCGCTGTGGGCCGACCCCTATGTGGAATACGCCACCAGCTGGTCGGACTTCTCGATCGGCGACCTGGTGTGCTCGGAGAGCCCGGTCACCTTCTACATCATCACCCCCCAGGCCCATGCTGACCGGCTGGCCTTCCTGGTGCGGGTGTTCACGCGCCAGACCATCAACAGCCTGATGGAGCGCGAGCATTTCGACAGCCGGGGGCGGCGCAAGGCGCACCGCCTGCTGCTGCTGCTCGACGAGTTTCCCAAGCTCGGCAGCCTGCCGTTCCTGGAGAACGCTATGGGCGAGATGGCTGGCTACGGGATCACCGCCCACCTGATCTGCCAGAGCTTCAACGACGTGTTCTCCAAGTACGGGGACAAGACGCCGATCTTCGACAACATGCACATCACCGCCACCTTCGCGACCTCGGAGCCGACCAGCATCGACAAGGTGATCCGGCGGGCCGGCAAGGCGCTGGAGATGCGCGAGAGCTATAGCGATCCGCGCAGCATCTTCGGCAGCTCGCACCGCTCGACCTCCCAGAGCGAGCACGAGCGTTACATCCTGACCGAGGACCGGGTCCGCGAGCTGGATGACAACCAGCAGTTCCTGTTCGTGAACAACACCAAGCCGATCCGGGCGGAGAAGATCCGCTACTACGACGAGCCGTTCTTCAAGGCGCGGACGGGGGACTATTTCCACGGCGTGCCGGCCAAATACGAGCAGCGGCCGGGCGCGGCTGACCTGCCGGGCGCAGCCCAGATCGACTGGCTCGGGGTTCGCGCCGCAGAGCCGGCCCCGGCCGGCCTGAAGGGCGTCGTTCCACCGCCGGCTCCCGCGGCGCCGGATGACGGGCCTCAGCCCGCCGGCGCCGGCGGGCATGGCCTCCACGCGCCGGTCTCGAGCCTGCGGTGGACGGGCGATGACGATGATGACGGCAGCCTGGGCTGACGGACCTGCAGAGACGCCCACGCCCCGCTGACTCCAGTTGAATTGGATTTCCGATGCCGCAGCACCATCCCGTCGTCACCGATCGCAAGGTCGCCGCGCTGAAGCAGGCCATGGGCCCGGTGATCGCCAGCGCGCTCGCCGACCGCATGGTCGTGGAGGTCATGGTCAACCCAGACGGCAAGATCTGGGTGGACCGGATCGGGGAGGGGAGGTCGTTCACCGGGCAGAGCCTGGACAGCGCCGACGCCGACCGGATTCTACGGCTGCTGGCCGACCATGTGGGCGAGGTGGTCACCCGGGACCGGCCTCGGGTCAGCGCCACGCTTCCAGAGACCGGCGAACGGTTCCAGGGCGCCTTCATGCCGATCGTATCCAGTCCCGCGTTCGCGATCCGCAAACGGCCGGAGGTAGTGTTCACCCTGCCAGAATATGTCGAACAGGGAATCATGACCGAGCACCAGGCCGCCGTGATCCGCGAGGCGGCGACGGCGCGTCAGAACATCCTGATCGTGGGCGGCACTGGCTCGGGCAAGACGACGCTCGCCAACGCCATCCTGGCGGAGCCGGCTTTTGCCCAGGACCGGGTGGTGCTGATCGAGGACACCGCCGAGCTCCAGTGCTCGGCCGAGGACAAGATCCAGATGCTGACCAAGCGGACGGACCCGCCGGTGACCATGACCGACCTGGTGCGCGACACCCTGCGCCTGCGGCCGGACCGCATCATCATCGGGGAGGTGCGGGACGGGTCGGCGCTGGATCTCTTGAAGGCATGGAATACGGGCCATCCGGGCGGGTTGGCGACCATACACGCTAACAGTGCCTTGGAGGGGCTGACCCGGCTGGAGGACCTGATCGGCGAGGTCACTCAGCGCATTCCTTACCGGGCGATCACCCAGGCCATCAATGTCATCATCTACATCGAACGGACAGTGACGGGGCGGCGGGTGAAGGACGTGAGCCGCGTTGTTGGCCGAGAGGGGGAAACCTATCAACTCGAAGCCACAGGTTCGGCCGGCGCCAGCTCGCTCCGCACGGACTAACGGGGTCAGCGGCCCTCCTAGACCGATACGCGGTCCGCCGCTGCATGGTCTTGGGTGCAGAGATCGTGATTGCCGAGCGACTCGATCACGCGGCACTTGGCCGCCGGGCCGTTGCATTGCGTGGAGACCATACGCCCCAGTTCGACTCGCAGGGCCTCGAGCTGGGCGATTTTGGCTTCCACGGCCTGCAGTTGGTCCTGCGCAATGGTGTTGGCTGCCTCGCACGCGCGTTCAGGGTGATCCGCCAGGTCGAGCAGGTCGCGGATCGCATCGACTGAGAAACCGAGCTGGCGCGCGTGCTTGATGAACGCGAGCCGTCGAACGGCGGCCTCGTCGTAGACGCGGCGGTCGCTATGGGTCCGGCTCGGCTCCGGCAAGAGCCCGATCTGCTCGTAGAACCGGATGGTGGTGACCTTGACGTCGGTGCTCTTGGCCAGTCGCCCGATGGGCATGCTCAGGCCTCTTCCTGGCCGGATTGGGGGTCTTCGTCATCGGGATGGCGGCATGGCGCGCTCTGAACGCCGTCCCTCCCGAGGCGGAGTTGATGGGCGGCATTGGCGTTGCGGCCCTGGCGGTCAACGTCGTGGCCGCCTGGATCCTCTCTCGCTTCAAGGAAGGCGATTCCAATGTTCGGGCCGTCTGGCTGTTCTCACGCAATGACGCCCTGGCCAATGTCGCGGTGATCGTCGCGGCCGGCCTGGTCTATTGGACCCAGAGCGCCTGGCCCGACTTGGTTGTGGCGGCGGCAATTGCGCTGCTGTTCTTGCACTCGGCCACCGAGATCATCAAAGACGCCCGCCGCGAGCTGAACGAACCCGCACATGTCAGCTGATTGCGCGCGCCTGCCGTCTCGGATCGAGTCCGGATTCCGAAAGCTTCTACTTCTCAGTCTCATCACTGTGAGCTGGGCGGTACTCGCCGCCGGCGCCGGCGCCCGCGCCGAAGCGACGCCCGCCGAGACGATCTGGCGGCTGCTCGACTACGTGGCCGTCGACTACTCCGGGGCCGTCAAGGACGGCCGGGTGTCCAACCCGGCGGAGTACGCCGAAATGGTGGAGTTCTCCGCCTCGGTTCGGACCCGCCTGAACAGCCTGCCGGGCGTCGAATCGAGGCCGGTGCTCGCGCAGGGGGCCTCCGAACTCGAGAAGGCCATCGCCGACAAGGCCGCGCCCGAGCTCGTCGCGACCCGCGCGCGCAACCTGGCGGCCGAGCTCTTGGCCGCCTATCCCGTAGCGCTGGCGCCGCAGATCGCCCCGGACCTCCAGCGCGGCGCGGCCCTCTTTGAGCAACAGTGCGCCTCGTGCCACGGCGCGAGCGGCGACGGGAAGGGACCCGGCGCCAAGGGCATGGATCCGCCCCCGATCGCCTTCACCGACCAGGCGCGAGCCGGCCACCGAAGCGTGTTCGCGCTCTACCAGGTGATCGACCAGGGCCTGGACGGCACGGGGATGGCGAGCTTCGCGCACCTTCCGCCCGAAGACCGATGGGCGCTGGCCTTCTATGTCGGCCGGTTCGCGTATGACGCGGAGGCCGCGCGACGTGGCGAGCGGCTGTGGCGCGGCGATCCGAGTATTCGCGCGGCGTTCCCGGACCTGGCCGCGGTCACCCGCGTGACCCCGGCTAGCCTCGCCGCGACCCTGGGCGCGAAGAACGCGGCCGACCTGACCGCCTTCCTGCGTCGGAAGCCTGAGATCGTGACCACTCGGTCGGACGGTCCGGTGTTGGAGGTGGCGCGGACGAAGCTCGCGGCCACCGTGAAAGCCTATGCGGCGGGAGATCGGCGGGCCGCCACGGACTTGGCGCTTTCGACCTATCTTGACGGTGTCGAGCCGGTGGAGCCGGCGATCGCCGCCCGCGACCGCGCCTTGTTGGTGCGCATCGAAACCGCCATGGGCGAGTTCCGACAGCGCATCGCCCGCGGCGCCCCGGTCGAGGCGGTTCGCGAACAGGCCCTCCTCATCGAGGACCTGTTCGGCGAGACCGAGGCGATCCTCGCCCCGGCCAAGGCCGATATGGCTTCCGCGTTCCTGGGCGCCTTCACCGTGCTCCTGCGCGAAGGCCTGGAAGCCCTGCTCATCGTGGTGGCCATGATCGCCTTCTTGAGGAAGGCCGAGCGGCAGGATGTCCTGCCTTTTGTACACGGCGGTTGGGCGAGCGCGCTCGCCGCCGGCGCCGCCACCTGGGTGGCCGCCACCTATTTGATCACCATCAGCGGGGCTAGCCGCGAATTGACGGAAGGTTTCGGCGCCCTGTTCGCCGCGGCGGTCCTGCTCAGCGTTGGAATCTGGATGCACGGCAAGAGCCAGGCCGACGCTTGGCAGCGCTACATTCGCGACAAGCTCCCGAGCGCTCTCGCGCCGCTCAGCTTGGTTCCTGTTTCTGCTGACCTTCGTCGTGGTCTACCGCGAGGTGTTCGAAACCATCCTCTTCTATGCCGCGCTGTGGAATCCGGCGACGGCGACGGCGGTGCTCGCCGGCGCGGCAACGGCCGTCGCAGCGCTCGGGGCCATCGCCTGGGCGATGCTGCGTTACAGCCGCAAGCTTCCGATCGGGAAGTTCTTCGCGTTCAGCGCCGCCTTGGTCGCGGTTCTGGCCGTGGTGCTCGCGGGCAAGGGTGTCGCCGCGCTTCAAGAGGCCGGGATGATCAGCGTCTCCGCGGTGCGAGGTTGGCCGCGCATCGAGGTGCTGGGCATCTACGCCACCCTGCAGACCCTGGCCGCGCAGCTCGCCGTGTTGGGCGTGCTGATAGCCGGCTTTTTCCACAACCGTCGCACCGCCGCGGTCCACGCGGCGAACGCGCCCTAGCGGGGAGGGCGATCTATGGCCGCCCGTCACCCGCCCATCCGCGGCGTGGAGCCTGCCCGCCCCGAACTCGTGCAGGCCGTGGGCCGGGCCGTCGATCACTACAACGCCGGACGGTGGCGCGCGGCCGAGACCGAAGCTCGCCTCGCCCTAGGGTTCGCGCCCACCGATCCGTCGGCGCTCAACGTGGTGGCCGGCGTGGCGATGCAGGACGGGCGGACAGCCGACGCGGTCGCGCTCTTCCAACGCGCGCTGGCGGCTCAGCCCAGGAACCCGTTCATCCAGTTCAACCTCGGCGAAACCCATCGCCGGGCCCACGCCTTGGCCAAGGCCCTGCCGCACTTCGAACGCGCCGCCGAGCTGAAACCGGACTTTGCCGAAGCCTTCGCCTACGCGGCCGAGGCTCTGCGCGGCCTGGGACGCGTGGAGGCGGCCGAACGACGCTACCAGACCGCGCTGCACCTCTCGCCGAAGCTGCCGGTGGCGCTCAACGGTTACGGCCTCCTGCAGCTTCGGCGTGGGAAACCCTCCCATGCGGCGCCCCTCTTCGCCGTGGCGCTAGATGGGATGCCCCCAAGCCATCCGATGGTCCCGGGCCTGTTGTCGAACCTTGGGATAGCCCGCCTCCAGCTCGGTCAAGGCCTCGAAGGGCTGACCGACCTGGCGCGCGCCGTGGAGTTGAGCCCGCACGCGGCGGACCTATGTCGCCTGCTGGCCAGCAGCTTGCGCCACACCAAGGTCGTGCCGTCTAGCGGGATGTTCCGCGAGGTTCTGATCAGGCTCTTCGACCGCGACGACATCAATTCGCGTAATCTGGCCACGGCGGCCCTGGCGGTCCTACGACACGATGTCGGGGTCGATCGACTGCTGCGCGCCATCGAGGCGCGCGCCGCCGACGCCGGGCGGATCATCGCCGAAGACGGCGCGGTCGCCGCGCGCCTGGTCCAGGATCCGCTGCTCCTAGTGCTGCTGGGATCGGCTCCCATTCCAAACGTCGCGGTCGAGCTGCTCATGGTGCGCCTGCGTTCGGATCTGCTTGCCGCAACCGACGAGGCGCCCGAGGCTCTCGATGACGAATTGCCCTTGGCGACACGCTTGGCCCGCCAGGCCTTTCTCAACGAGTACGCCTACTTTGTCAGCGCTGACGAAGACCAGGGCGTCGAACGGCTCGGCCAGGCGCTCGACCGTGATGATCTGGGCCGCCGTCCTGGCGACGCCGTTCGGATCGCCATCCTGGCGGCGTACCGACCTCTGAGCGCGACCCCGCTCGCGGCCAGGCTGTTGCGCGATCCCGTGGCGGACATCGCCGACTTGGTCCGCGAGCAGGTCACCGAACCGGCGCTGGAGACGGAGTTGCGCGCCAGGCTGCCGGTGCTCAAGACGGCCACCGACCCCGTCTCAATCGCGGTCCAGCGGCAGTACGAAGAGAACCCCTATCCCCGGTGGACGCGCTGCGGCCTCGGGGCGGCTCTGCCCTTCGCCGACGCCGTGCGCATCGCCCTGCCGCATCTTGGCGATGGACAGGCGCCGGAGGTCGCACGCCCGCGGATCCTCATCGCCGGCTGCGGCACCGGATTGGAGACCATGCGGGTCGTCAACACCTACAAGGATGCGTCGATCTTGGCCGTTGACCTCAGCGGAGCGAGCCTCGGCTATGCGATGCGGAAGACCCAGGAATACGGCCTCGCCAACGTCGAGCACCTGCAAGGCGACATCTTGGACCTTCCGGTCCTGGCTGAGCGGTTCGATCTCATCGACAGTTTCGGCGTGCTGCACCACATGGCTGACCCGGCCGCGGGTCTGCAGGTGCTGTCGGGTCTGCTCAAACCCGGTGGCCTGCTGTCTATCGGCCTCTACAGTGAGCTAGGACGCGGCGGCGTGGTCGAAGCCCGCGCCCACATCGCCGCCCGGGGCTATCCCGCCACGCCCGAAGGGGTCCGCAACCAGCTCCAGGCTTCGTTGATCGCGTGTACAAGCGGAGCTTCTGAACCATGGGCTCCAGGATGGCCGCTGTCGCCGGATCGAGCGGTCCGGTGGGGCGTGCGTCGAACATCGCCACGGGGATGCCGACGGCCTCGGCCGTTGGTCGGTCGCCCGCCTGCAATTGCGCGACGCAGCTCGACGAGCGGTCGCCTGCTGCGGAGCATACGACGCACGAAAGCCGCTAGCGACGTGGCGCTCAGGATCAGCAGACCAAGGATCAGCGGCGACACCCGGTCCCGTCCAGGGGTTTCCTTGAGTCCGATTTCGAGCGCCGCCAGGGCAATCGCCAGTAGGCCAAGGCCTATGAGGTCCAGCCCTTGCCACAGGCGGCGTTGCGCGCGCTCGCGCGACAGCAACAGCGCTGCGCCCACCGCTGCAACAATGCCTGGCGCGATGTTGATCAGGAACAGCCATCGCCAGCTGAAGGTCTCGGGTATCCAGCCGCCAACGATGGAACCCACCGTCGGGGCCAGTACCGCGAGGATGCCGGCGAGCGTGGTCGCCAGCGCCTGACGCCGCTCCGCGAAGAGGAGGAACACCGCCGAGAAAACCGTTTCCTCGGCCATCCAAATTACGTTGTCGTCGTTGCTGAGATCGCGGTGCTGCCTCTGGCCTTCGGGCTCGTAGGACCGGCAATCCTGTTGTCGGCGCTCAACGTGCTGGTGCTCTGGATACGCGCGCGCGCCGAAGCCCGCGCGTTGAGGAACTGACAAGCCGGCAGCGGGGTGGGGCGACTTACCAAATCGGAAGAGCCCGACCGTCCGACCTGGCGCGAGATGCCGATGGGGCCCTACTTTGCGGACATCTGTCGCGCTACCGCGATGGCGGCGCAAATGTGCGATCTGTGTCGCTCTGCACACTGAACGACCTGATTCAACGCCTAGCAGTGGCCGAGGACCGTTAGACCTAGCGCTGTCTCGAAGACAACGATCCAGCGAAGTGCGCGCAAAGCCAACTCCGCAGGTACGCCGGTGGCCGCGCCGTGCCCGATCTAAGCAACGCACGCCGTGACGGTGTCGGCCGGGACGGCTGCAATGGTGCCGCCGCCACGAAGAAAGAGCCCAGAGACGCTGAGCCGCCGAGGCGAGCTCCTCGGGCGGCGTGAGGCGTTTGCGACAAGGCGCGGCGCTCGGGGCAATCCCTTCGCGCCGCCCTTGGCTGCTCGCGGGCGGCCTAGTTCGGCTCTGCGGGATAGCCGGCGGCGGCCAGCGCCCGGGTGACGTCGGCCGGGTCACTCGAGGTGGTGATCGACACCGCTTTCGTCCCCAGATCAATGTCGACCTTGGCGTTGGCATCCACGCTATGCACCGCCTCAGAAACAACGCTCGCGCAATGGCCGCAAGTCATGTCGGGGACCTTAAGCTTCAACATTCTAAACTCCTCATATGCAGGCCGACGAAGTGCGGCAGGACCACTGTCGGACTTCCACTCGCTGGAAGGTCAAGCGGCGATTTCGTTGAAGTGATGCTGCCCATCCGCGCGGACCGGTCCGGCGATGATGACGTGTAGATTAGTCGGCATTTCAATGATTTGGTGCGAGCGGGAAAAATGTTAGGTAGGGCCTTGACCCTCCGGTGACTGGAAGCATTAGACCTCTGGCCGAACGATACTCAGAGGACCAGTTCCATGAACGCTCCCTTCAACCCGAACGGCGTCTCCATCCGACAAAACTTCCCGATCGCCGGTATGACCTGCGCGTCCTGCGTGCGCCGTGTCGAACTCGCCATCGCCAAGGCGCCGGGCGTGGCCGCAGCGACCGTGAACCTCGCGACCGAAGCCGCCGACGTCACCTTCGACGTCGGTGTCAAACCTGACGCCGCCGGGGTGATCGCCGCGATCAAGGGGGCCGGCTATGAGGTTCCCGTCGAAGCCTCGGAAGTCGAAATCGAGGGCATGACCTGCGCCTCGTGCGTGCGCCGGGTCGAGCTCGCCATCGCCGCGGTCCCCGGCGTCCTCAAGGCCTCGGTCAACCTCGCCACCGAACGCGCGACGATCGAGACCCTGGCCGGCGACGCACCCCGGGCGGCCATCGACGCGGCCATCCGCAAGGCGGGCTATACGCCTCGTCGCAGCGCCGCCGGCGCCGCCGCGGCCACCAACAGCCGGGAAGAAGCCCGCGACCGCGAGATGGCCCACCTCAAGCGCGACCTCGGGATCGCCGGGGTGCTCACCCTGCCGATCTTCGTGCTCGAGATGGGCGCGCACGCGATCCCGGCGCTACATCATTGGCTGGCGATGACCCTGGGCCAGCAACCGCTCTATATCGTCTTCTTCGTGCTGGCGACGATCGTGCAGTTCGGTCCGGGCCTGCGGTTCTACAGGAAGGGCGTGCCCGCCCTGGCGCGTCTGGCGCCGGACATGAACTCGCTGGTGGTGCTCGGCTCGACGGCCGCCTGGGCCTATTCGGTGGTCGCCGTCTTCTCGCCAGAGGTGCTGCCGGCCGGGACGGCCAACGTCTATTTCGAAGCCTCGGCGGTGATCATCACCCTGATCCTGCTGGGCCGCGTCCTCGAGGCCAAGGCCAAGGGGCGCACAAGCGAGGCGATCAAGCGGCTGATGGGCCTGCAGGCCAAGTCGGCCCGGGTCGAGCGCAACGGCGAATTCGTCGACGTGGCGCTTGAGGACGTCGTCGCCGGCGACGTCATCCAGGTGCGCCCGGGCGACAAGGTCCCCGTCGACGGCGTCGTGCTGTCGGGCTCGTCGTTCGTCGACGAAGCCATGATCTCCGGCGAGCCGATCCCGGTCATCAAGGAGGCGGGGGCCGAGGTGATCGGCGGCACCATCAACAAGACCGGCAGCTTCACCTATCGCGCCACCAAGGTCGGGGCGGACACGCTGCTCGCCCAGATCATCCGCATGGTCGAGACCGCGCAGGGCTCCAAGCTGCCGATCCAGGCCCTGGTCGACAAGGTCACCGCCTGGTTCGTGCCGGCGGTCATGGTCGCGGCCGCCCTTACCTTCGCCGTCTGGCTGGTCTTCGGGCCGCAGCCGGCTGTCGCCTTCGCGCTGGTCAACGCCGTGGCGGTGCTGATCATCGCCTGCCCCTGCGCCATGGGGCTCGCCACGCCGACTTCGATCATGGTCGGCACCGGCCGCGCCGCTGAACTGGGCGTTCTGTTCCGCAACGGCGGGGCGCTGCAGTCGCTGAAGTCGGTCCAGGTGGTGGCGCTGGACAAGACTGGCACGCTCACCGCCGGCAAGCCGGTGATGACCGATCTGGAAGTCGTTGAAGGTTTTGAGCGCGCTCAGGTCCTCTCGCTGGTCGCCGCCGTCGAGGGACAGTCCGAACACCCTGTGGCGGGGGCCATCGTCGCCGCGGCCCAGGCCGAAGGGCTCACCCTCGACGAGGTCAGCGCCTTCGATGCCGTGCCCGGCTACGGCGTCAACGCCGTGGTCCGCGGCCATCGCATCGCCGTCGGCGCAGACCGTCACATGGTCCTGCTGGGTATTGATGTGCGGCCGTTCGCCGAGACCGCGGCCCGTATGGGCGAGATGGCCAAGACCCCGCTCTATGCCGCCATCGACGGCAAGCTGGCCGCGGTGATCGCCGTCTCTGACCCGATCAAGCCGACCACGCAGCAGGCCATCCGCGCCCTGCATGACATGGGCCTCAAGGTGGCGATGATCACCGGCGACAACCGCCGCACGGCGGAGGCCATCGCCGCCCAACTCGGCATCGACGAGGTGGTCGCCGAGGTGCTGCCGGACGGCAAGGTCGAGGCCATCAAGCGCCTGCGCGCCGGCGGCCGCGCCGTGACCTTCGTCGGCGACGGCATCAACGATGCGCCGGCCCTGGCCGAGGCCGATGTCGGCGTCGCCATCGGCACCGGCACGGACGTGGCCATCGAGAGCGCCGACGTGGTGCTGATGTCCGGCGACTTGCTGGGCGTGAGCAACGCGATCGCCTTGTCGAAGGCGACCATCGCCAACATCCGCCAAAATCTGTTTTGGGCTTTCGCCTACAACGCCAGCCTGATTCCGGTGGCTGCGGGCGTCCTCTATCCCATCAGCGGCACGCTGCTGTCACCGATGCTGGCGGCCGGCGCCATGGCCCTCTCGAGCGTCTTCGTGCTGGGCAACGCCATGCGGTTGAAGCGTTTCAAAGCGCCGGTGCGCATCGCCGTCGACCCCGTGGTGGGGGCCGGCCGCTGATCCCCTCGGCTCGCCCTTGACCTTCCAGGAACTGGAACCTTTATGCTGACGGAAGTCGGATCGGAAATCGCCTCATGAACATTGGAAACGCAGCGGAAAAATCGGGCCTGTCGGCCAAGACGATCCGTTACTACGAGGACATCGGCCTGCTGCAGGCCGACCGGGCAGGCAACGGCTATCGGGACTACTCGATGTCTGACGTGCATCGCCTGCGCTTCCTCCAGCGCTCTCGCAGCCTCGGCTTTTCGGTCGAGGAATGCCGGCAGCTCCTGTCGCTCTACAGCGATAAGGATCGCGAGAGCGCGACCGTGAAGGCGATCGCCAAGGCCAAGCTGACAGAGATCGACCGTAAGCTCGCCGAGCTGACCGAACTCCGCGACACGCTGCGGGTCCTGATGCGCAGCTGCCATGGGGACAAACGCCCGGATTGCCCGATCATCGAAGGGCTGGGCGGCAAGGACCGTGTCGCGGCTTAGCGTTGTTCACTGAATTGCTATCGCACTGCCATTCGCAGCGCGTTTTAGCATTCCTCCCTAGTCTGGGGCTTGAGGTCGGCGACCGCGGAGGTTGCTGCGGCTACGCGGCCAATGGCCAAGCCAAAGGCTAGGCCGAGCCTGACTAAGGCGCCGCCGCGGGAGCAAGCGCAGCGCTGGCGCGCGATCTGGCGCACCGCGCGCGACAATGCCGCGGCTGACACCGGCATCAAGACCCCCGAGCGTGCGGTCGGGCGGCGCCGCGGCCAGCTGTTAATGAGGTGTTCCAGTCTTTGGTTTCTCGTCAGATCCCCGCCCTTCACAATTTCCACGACTCGCATAGCCCCAATCCCCCGACCATCGGGCAACAAGCGCTACCGTCGGCCCACCGTGAGGGGCGCGCACGCCTCCGGGCGTATACCTAACGGAGGTACGGCGAGCATGAATATCGGGCGGGCGGCGGAAGCCTCAGGCGTATCAGCCAAGATGATCCGCTACTATGAGCGGATCGGCCTCGTGCGCCCGGCGGACCGGACTGATGGGAACTACCGGAGCTTCGGCCCGCGTGAAGTGCACGAGCTGACCTTCATCCGGCGCGCCCGAGACCTTGGGTTTTCAGTCGAGGAGATCACGCAGCTGCTGGAGCTGTGGCGCGAGCGCGAGCGGCCGGCCGAGCAGGTCCACGCAACCGCCAACCTGCACCTCGCCGACCTTGAAGCGCGCATCGCCGGGCTGCAGGCCCTGGCAGATGTGTTGCGCGACCTGTCGGAGGCCTGTGCAAAGGGCGAGCGCCCGGAGGCGCCAATTCTCCCCAAGGCGATCGGCCTTCCCCTACTTGCGGCGGATAGGACCGGTCCGAGGCGCGGAACCTACTTGAGCTGAATCGCCGTCAGCCTGGTCGCACCACTCATCTGCATGGGCTTGAATCGAACGGCCTGACCGGCCTTGACGGTCTGCAGGATCGAAGCCGCCGGCGTCCTGAACAGCATGGTCATGCCCCGCCACTTCAGGGCGGAATCGGGGCGTGCCGGATCGTAACGGTCCCGGCCTTGGCGTCCACGGACTTCACCACGTCCTCTCCATCGGCGAGGACCATGGCGGCGTAGTCGGCCTCGTGCGCCATCGTGGTGTCCGTCCCGCCGGACTGGGCAAGGAGGGGTCCGGCGGCGGTGTACGCCAGGACGGTGGCGAGCCGCAGTCTCATTGTCAGTCTTCCAGCAGGTTCGATGCACAGCGCGTGGGGCGCAGGGACTACGCGTGGCGGCGGAGTTTCCCTAGGCGAGCCTGCAATGGCCGTGGAAGGATAGCGATAAGTAGCCGCTGTAGCCCACCAAGTCGTCGTCCCGGGCCTCATGACCCTATGGGGGTAGCGCCATGACGCCAGGGGCCAGAAAGCATCGTCTGGCCTGAGCATCCTGAGCCCCCTGGCAACATCCGGGTCATTCGGGCGGGGGCGCGGTCGAACGCGCCGCCCTAGCCGACCGACCGCGCAGTAGCAGGTAGGCGGCGGGGATCACCAGCATCGACAGCAGTGGCGCGGTCAGCATGCCGCCGATCATCGGCGCGGCGATTCGGCTCATGACTTCGGAGCCGGAGCCGTGGCCAACCAGGATCGGCAGCAGGCCGGCCAGTATAACCGCCACGGTCATGGCCTTTGGACGGACCCGCAGCAGGGCACCTTCCCGCACCGCGGCGGCGACCTCCGTTAGGCCGGGAGCGGGGCCCCGCTCGGCCAGAGCTTGTTTGAGATAGATCAGCATGACTACGCCGAACTCCGCCGAGACCCCGGCTAGGGCGATGAAGCCCACGCCGGTGGCGACTGACTGGTCGTAGCCCAGCCAGTAGAGCATCCAGACGCCCCCGGTGAGGGCGAAGGGCAGTGTGGCCATGATCAGGGCCGCCTCGTCGAAGCGACCGAAGGTGACGTAGAGCAGCAGGAAGATGATTAGGAGCGTCGCGGGGACGACCAGTTTCAGCCGTTCGACCGCGCGCTGCAGGTACTCGAACTGTCCGGAATAGGAGATCGAGACCCCTGCTGAGAGCTTGACGTCGCGTGCCACCGTCTTGCGCAAGTCAGTGACCACTGAGGCGAGGTCGCGTCCGCGGACATCGATATAGACCCAGGTCGAGGGGCGGCCATTCTCGGTCTTCAGCATCGGCGGACCGTCAGCGATCTCGATCCGGGCCACGGTCCCCAAGGTGATCTGCTGGCCGGAAGGCGTGAGGATGGGCAGGGCCCTCAGGGCCTCTAGGCTACCCCTCAATTCGCGCGGATAGCGCAGGCTGATCGGATAGCGCGCTAGGCCCTCGACGGTCTGGCCGACGTTCTCGCCGCCGATGGCCCCCGAGACGATCGCCTGGACGTCGGCGATGTTCAGACCCAGGCGCCCGGCTGCCTCACGGTCGATGTCCACATCCACATAGCGCCCGCCGGCCAGGCGCTCGGCTAGGGCCGAGCTCACCCCCGGGACCGTCTTGGCGACGGTCTCGACATCGCGGGCGATGCGGTCGATCTCGGGGAGGTCCGCGCCAGAGACCTTTACCCCGATCGGGCTCTTGATCCCAGTGGCCAGCATGTCGATGCGATTGCGGATGGGCGGCACCCAGACGTTGGTGAGGCCCGGGACCTTCACGGCCCGGTCCAGTTCCTCGATAAGCTTCGCCGGGGTCATGCCCGGCCGCCACTGCGCCTTTGGCTTGAACTGGATTGCAGTCTCGAACATTTCCAGCGGCGCGGGATCTGTGGCGCTCTCGGCCCTTCCAGCCTTGCCGAAGACCGTCTCGACCTCCGGGACCGTCATGATCAGGCGGTCGGTGGTCTGCAGCAGCTGGGCGGCCTTTTGGGCCGACAGCCCCGGCAGGGCCGAGGGCATGTAGAGCAGGTCGCCCTCGTTCATCTGCGGCATGAACTCACCGCCGAGCTGGCTGAGCGGCCAGGCCGTAGTGGTGAAGACCAGGGCCGCAGCCACGAGGGTTGCCCGGGGTCGGCGCATCGCAGCGTCCAGGGCTGGTCGATAGAGGGTGGTAAGCCCGCGATTGAGAGGATTGGAGCTCTCGGCTGGGATGCGCCCGCGGATCAGCCAGCCCATCAGCACGGGGACCAGGGTCACCGACAGGATGGCGGCGCCGGCCATGGCGTAGCTCTTGGTGAAGGCCAGCGGCGAAAACAGCCGCCCCTCCTGGCCCTGCAGCGAGAACACCGGCACGAACGACAGGGTGATGATCACCAGGCTGAGGAACAGCGCCGGTCCTACTTCGGCCGCCGCCTCGGTGATCACCTCCCAGCGCGTCTCGCCTTCAAGGCGCTCGCCCGGATGGTCGTGTTCCCAGTGCTCGATCTTCTTGTGGGCGTTCTCGATCATCACCACGGCGGCGTCGACCATGGCCCCGACCGCGATGGCGATGCCGCCTAGGGACATGATGTTGGCGTTGACTCCCTGGGCCCGCATGACCAGCAGCGCGAACAACACCCCGAGCGGCAGGGTCAGAATGGCCACCAGGGCTGAGCGCGCGTGCCAAAGGAAGAGCCCGCAAACCAGGGCGACGACGATGAACTCCTCGATCAGCTTTTCGCGCAGGTTGCCAATAGCCCGGTCGATGAGCTGGGAGCGATCATATGTGGGCACGATCTCGACGCCCGCGGGCAGGCTAGCCTTCAGGTCGACCAGCTTGTCCTTCACCGCCGCTATGGTCGTCCGCGCGTTCTTGCCGGAGCGCAGGATGACCACGCCGCCGGCCACCTCGCCCTGGCCGTTCAGCTCCGCGACGCCGCGGCGCATCTCAGGACCGATCTGGATCGTGGCGACATCGCCCAACCGCACCGGGGTTCCGCCGGCGGTGGCGCGCAGCGGGATGGCACGGAAGTCGTCCAACGACTTCAAATAGCCCGAGGCGCGGACCATGTACTCGGCTTCGGCCAATTCCAGAACGGAGCCGCCGGTCTCCGAATTTGCCTTCTGGATCGCCTCGGTCACCTGGGCCTGGGTGACGCCGTAGGCGGCGAGTTTCACGGGATCGAGGACCACTTGGTACTGCTTGACCATGCCCCCGATGGAGGCTACCTCGGCCACGCCCGGCAGTGTCTTCAGCTCGTAGCGCAGGAACCAGTCCTGCAGGGACCGGAGCTGAGTCAGGTCGTGGCGTCCGGTCCTATCGACCAGGGCGTATTCATAGACCCAGCCCACCCCCGTGGCGTCCGGCCCCAGCGACGCCCTGGCCTCGGCGGGAAGCCGGCTCTGCACCTGGTTTAGGTATTCGAGCACCCGAGAGCGGGCCCAGTAGAGGTCGGTGTGATCCTCGAACAGCACATAGACGAAGCTGTCACCGAAGAAGGAATAGCCGCGCACCGTCTTGGCGCCCGGGACCGAGAGCATGGTGGTGGCTAGCGGATAGGTGACCTGGTTCTCGACGATCTGGGGCGCTTGACCGGGATAGGTCGTACGGATGATGACCTGCACGTCCGAGAGGTCCGGAAGGGCGTCGACGGGGGTGGTGCGCAGCGCCATGACGCCGGTGACCAGCAGGGCCAGGGCGGCCAGCAGGACAAAGACGCGATAGCGGACAGAGGCGCGGATCAGGGCGGCGATCATTGGGCGCGCGCCTTGATGATGCGGCGGACGACGGCGCCGGACGGCCGTTGCTCGAAGCCGAAGGATACCCGATCACCGATGTTCACCGCCTTCCCCAGGCTGGGCGGATCCAGGGTGAACGTCATAGTCATAGCCGGCCAGCCAATCGCCGGCACCGCCTCGTGGCTGAGGGTGATCTGATCGCCCGCCAACGCTTCAATGCGCCCGCGCGTCTCGTTGAGAGCGGCTGCAACTGCTGCAGGTGGAGGTGTCGATGCGGGAAGCGGCCGGGCGTCGAGGCCGGAGAGGCTCGCCTCGGAGTCGATGAGGAACTGGCCGGAGGCCACCACCTTGTCGCCTTCGTCGAGACCGGCGAGGATTTCGGTACGATCCCCGTCCTCGCGGCCGAGCCGTACCTCCACCGGCTGATAGCGTCCGCCCGGGGCGGAGAACATCACCAGCGACCGCTTGCCGGTGCGAATCACGGCCTCGGATGGCACGAAGAGAGCGGACCCCAAGGCGCTGTCCAGGTGGACGGTGGCGAACATGCCGGGCTTCAGCCGACCATCGCGGTTCGCGAGCTCGATCCGGGCGGTAACGGTGCGGCTCTCGGCCTGGGCGGCGGGCAGCACGGCGGCGACCCGCCCGCTGAAGGTCTCGCCCGGATATGCGGCGAGCTCGGCCCGGGCGGAGGCGCCGACGCGCAGCTGTCCGGCCTGGGCCTCCGGTACAGCGGCGTTCAACCAGACCGTGGATAGGCCCGAGACCTGGGCGAGGGTCTGGCCCATGCTCACGGTCATGCCCTGGCGGACATCGAGGGTCTGGATCGCCCCGCCCACGGGGGTTGTGACCGTTACCACAGCCCGCGGCCGCCCGTCGCGGGCGACGGCCGCGATCAGGCCCTCGGGCATGCCCAAGAGCCGGAGGCGCTGGCGCGCGGCGGCCTCCAGCGCCGGGCTCTCGGAGCGTCGCACCGCCAGGTACTCAGCCTGCGCCCCGCCCCAGCTCGGGACCAAGAGGTCAGCGATCGGGGCGCCGGCTGCGATCACGTCCCCCGGCGCGCGGGCATAGACCCGTTGAACGAACCCGGCCGCGCGGGCCTGGACGACGGCCACCTCGCGCTGGTTAAAATCGATGAGGCCGGTGGTGTCTAGGCGCTGGGCGAAGTCGCCCCGTTGGACGGTGGCGAGGCGCATCCCGAGGTTCTGGGCCGCGGCAGGGTCCATCCGGACACCCACGGCCCCAGGCGCCGCATCGGCGTACTTGGGGATCATCTCCATCCCCATGGGCGACCTGCCCGGCTTGTCGAAGTGCTGGTCCGGGACCATCGGGTCGTACCAGTAGAGCACCTTGGGGCCGGGACCGGGGGCGGCCGCGGTCGGCGGGCGCGCCGCCATGCGGCCGTGGCTGAGCTGGGCCAGGCCGAAACCGGCTGCGCCGGCGGTCAGAGATAAGGCGGCGGCGGCCAGGGCCAGCCGCGCGCGGGAAGAGGTCTGGACGGTCATGGCGCTTCGGTTCCGTAGGTGAGGGCGATGCGGACTGTGTCGCGAGAGAGCGCCGCCTCGCGATCCAGGCGGTCAATGTGGGCGTCGGCAAGGGCCAGGAAGGCCTCCAGCACATTGTCCAGGCCGGCCGAGCCTGCGGCGTAGCTTGCAGTCTCCAAGTCGGCGCGGCGCTTTGCCAACGGGATCAGGGTGGCCTCCGCGCGCGCTAGCCGGTTACGGAGCAGCGCTTGGTCGGCGAGGTCGGTGTCGAACGCCGCGCCAATCTGGCGGCGGGCGGCCTCGCGCTCCAGACGCACGCGGCTGGCGCTGGCGGTGCGGGCCGCGACGAGCGGGTCCTGACGTTTGCGGGCGAAGATCGGGAGGCTGACCGTCGCGCCGACGGAGATCATGTCGCCCCACATGGGATCGCGGCGCTGGTAGGCGAACTCCCAGCTCCAGTCGGGGTGTTTGTCGGCCCTGGCGACCGCCAGATCGGCGTCTGCCTGGCGGGCCAGAGCCTCAAGGGCGGTGAGCGCGGGAAGTGCGTCCAGGCCGGCGCGCAGACTCTCGGGGTCCAAAGAATAAGACGGCGGCGCGCCGGCGGCATCAGGGGTCGGGTCTCCGGTCCACCGAGCGAGGTCGGCTCGGGCTTTGGCGATAACGGCGGTGAGCTCGGCGCGGCGGTCGCCTAAGGCCGCGGTCAACTGATCGACCTCCAGAACCTGGGCGGGCCGCGCGGCGCCGGCCATGATCTGGGCAGGCGCGGTCTCGCGAAGGGGGGCCAGGGCCTGGCTTACCTCCTCCAGCGCGGCCAGCCGGCGCTCGGCGTAGTGGAGGTCGATCCAGGCCAGGGCCGCCCCCAATCGCACGTCGCGGACCTCGAGCCGGCCGGAGGCCTCCGCCACGCCAATGTCGGCAGCGGCGCGGTCTCGCGCCGCCCGGCGCTTGGCGGCGCTGGGCACGTCCTGCATGACGCCCAGGGTGGCCATAGTCATGCTCTCCGGGCCGAAACGCCAAGCCGGCGGGCCCGAGACCGGGAAGTTGTCGAGACCCACCCGTAGCTTGAGGTCGGGCAGGCGGCCAGCGGCGATGGCGGACGATCGGGCTGCGACGACATTGAGCGACTTGGCCGCGAGGCTGGGCGCGCTCTGTTCGGCGAGCCTCAGCGCGGCGTCGAAGGTGAGGGGGGCGGCTTGGGTCGCGCTGGCCAGCATGGCCGAGGCGGCGAACAGCCAGGCAGTGCGCATCTGGGGCTCCTGGGGCGAGATCAAGGACAGGGACGGTCGCGCGGAAACGCCGACGAGTGCTCGTGAGCACCCGTCGGCGCCCTCCGTCGCCGCGCCAGGGGATAACCGGCGTGGCGGGGAAGCTGGCTAGCCGGGCAGACCCGGTGTGGCGGGCTGAGCCTGCGGGTCGCCCCCGGGCGTCATGGGCCGCCGGTGCAGGGCGCCGGCGTCCTTCATCATCGGGCAGACGCAGTGGGTCTCGCCTTGGTTGGGCTTGGCGACCCGATCGGGCGCGGGGCGCGGGGCTGGCGCTAAGCTGTAGTTGCCGCCCTTGCCATGGGGTTGGGCGGCGGCCGGGGCGGTAAGGGTCAGGACAAGGCCGAGCGATAGCGCGCTGGCGGCCAGAAAATCACGGATGGACATGGGAAGGCTCCCTTCAAGGTTCGATGGCTATGGCCGGATGGAGTCCGGCCGGCTGGCGCGCAGGTGCGCGCGATCCCGCCGGCGCAAAGCGCCGCGGGTTCAGCCCATCGATCTGGGAGGTCGTTCGAGCCGGGCCTGCCTCTGGGAGGCCCGCGAGGTCATCGAGGTCGGGCGGACAGCGGCGGCGGTCGCATAGCAGGCGACAGAGACTTCCGGGCTTGGCAGGGCCACAATGACAGCGCAGGCTGCGGCGCAGGCCCGGACGCAGCTCAGGTCAGCCGTCTTGGACTTTCCCGATTGGTCGCAGCAGGGATCGGCGGTCGCCGTCTCGGGGCTTGCGTGAGACATGTCGGGCATCGTGGCGATGCCCATGCTGCTCATGGCAGTCGCGGCCCCATGGGCGGTGCAGGCGACCTGAGCGGCCCCGGCGGTCGCCGGGTTCCCGAGCAGGGCCAGGACGGCCAGAAGGGCGAGTAGGAGTCGCATCGCCTCTTTTCTACAGCCTCTGGCGCGCCAGGTCATATGATCAAAATCAATTGCCGGCGGCCACCGCCGCCGACCGCGCTCCAAGCCGGGTGCGATCGCGTTGAAAGGGGACGCCGTGGCGGCGCATGGCGTCGCGCGCCGGGCGTTCGACCAGGTGGTGCAAGACCATCGCTGCGGGAACGACGCCGACGACCAGTGCGAGCCAAAGTGGCAGGGGCAAAGGCCCGTCGGGGAGGCCCAACCCGCGGTGGGCGGCCTTCACGAAGACCAGCTGCCAGGGAATGCAGACCATGTAGACGGCGAAGCTGACCTCGCCGAGATAAACCAGGGGCGCGGCGGTCAGCAGTCGCGACCCGGCGCTGGCGAGGCCGGCCAGGCTGAAGATCAGCCCCCCGAACAGCCCGATGGCAACCGCGTCCGGTGCGCCGGACTGAAGAGCCAATAGGATCGTGCCGAGGCTCACGGCAGCGACCGCGATCGCCAAGGCCGGCCGGCGGATGGGATGGGCTGACCACAGGAGGTAGACGGCGCAGCCCAGGGCAAAGCAGGGTACGATTCGCAGCGCGCCCCAGGCGATGGTCGCCTGAGTGAGGGGGAAGCCAGCGAACCGCTCGAAACCGGTCTCCAACGCCGCAACGAGCACTAGGGCCAGGAGCACGGCGACGCCGGGGCGGTGGCGCAGACGCCAGGCCGCCCACGCGAAGACCGGGAAGGTCAGGTAGGCGAACCATTCGGCCGAGATCGACCAGGAGGGATGGTTCCAGCCGCCCTGCAGGCCCAGACCCCAGGCCTGGGTGAGGGTAAACTGGGCCGGCAACGAGGACCAGACCAGCACTTTGCCGCCAGCCTCAACGCCCAGCAGCGTGGCGCCGGCGATCAGGGCTCCCATGCCGAGGAGAGTCGCTAGGTGGACGGGATAGACGCGCGCCAGGCGAGCCCAGAGGAAGTCGGCGTAGCGGAATTTGCGCTCCCCAAAGCCCTGCAGATAGACGTGGCTGAGAATGAATCCGGAGAGCACGAAGAACAACTCGACGCCGAGATAGCCCTTGCTCACCAGGCGCGGCGTGACGGCTGTGAGGTCATGCCAGTAGTCGAAACTGACCACCCACATGGCCGCGATGAAGCGCAGACTGGTCAGGGCTTTGAGGTTCTGCGGCATGGCGTATCCGGCGTGTTTGCGCGGCCTTGGACAGATGGGCAGCTCCAGTGTGCCGTCCTGGTCCTAATGGAATGCAAATGCCGAAAAGAATTGGCAAACATTGACACAGCTGGAATGTTCTCTCGTGGCGCCAAATACTACAATTACATAGAGCCATAGGGTGGACTCTGAATATTCGGGCGCGGACCTGTGGGCGGCTGTCCGTCGCACGTAGGAGGCGTGGCCGTCGCCGCGCTCCATGGCCTCGCGCGGGGCCAAGGGTCCCGGCAGGCTGACCAGGGCGAGGACGGCGATGGCGGCGGCGGTCTCTGGGAGGAGGCTTCGTCGCCAGAGATCCACCGAGAGTCGCACTCTTATGTCGGGGTGTCCCGGGATCGCAAGTTCGATACGACGGCCGACTATGCCCGGGGACGGCGACAATGCCAGATAACGAGCCTGTCGTAGGGATGCGTGCGTTATTTTGAGGGCGAAGACGCGGAGACCGCTAGCCTTAGCCGTCGATCGGCCCGTAAGCGTCCCGCGCCTGCGGCGTCCTAACCAGCGTCGCCGTTGAGGGCGTGGTGGAGGCAGGCGCGTGACCCACGATTGGGCCGAGGCATGGAAGGACGGCTATGGCGTCCTGGAGCGCCAACCCGACACGGTGGCGAAGGTCGAGGCGCTGGTCGAACGTCTGGTGCGGCGCGGCGGCTGGCCAGACGCTGAAAGCATTTATCGCGTGCTGGCTGCGGCCGACCGTCTGACCCGGGCGGCCATGTGGCTGATCGTTCACATGAGCTACGCCCGCAAGGTCGATCTCAGCGGGGCGGCGCTGCCGGCCCAGAGCTTCAAGTCCGATCCCGAGGGCCATACGGGCGGATCGCTCAACATGGCCCCCGCCTTCGCCGGCTACCTAGCGGCGAATGTGCTCTCAGGCGTCACCCGCGCGTGGGTGATGGGGCAGGGTCATTGCGTGGCGGCGATAGAGGCGATCAACGTCCTGACGGGCGATGTCTCGCCGGCCCAGCGCCAGCGCTACGACCGCACCGAGGCCGGCCTCTCGCAACTGGTCAGCGACTTCTACGGCTACGGGATCCGGGCGGACGGGGCGCCGGCGGCTCCGCTCGGTAGCCACGCCGGGCCGCAGACCGCCGGGGCGGTCTCAGAAGGTGGCTATCTCGGCTTCGCGGAACTCCAGTACGTCCACATGCCGTTGCGCGGCGAGAGCCTAGTGGCCTTCCTAAGCGACGGCGCGTTCGAGGAACAGCGGGGCTCCGACTGGGCGCCGCGCTGGTGGCGCGCTGAGGACAGCGGCCTGGCGACGCCGGTGATGATCCTGAACGGCCGGCGGATCGAGGAGCGCTCCGAGATCGAGCAGGAGGGCGGACAAGTTTGGCTGGAGCGCCACCTCGCGCTTAGTGGCTTTGACCCCGTGGGGATCGATGGGCGCGATCCCGCCGCCTTCGCCTGGGCGATCCTGGAAAGCGAGGAGCGCCTGAAGCGGTTCAGCGCCGACCCGGAGCGCCGCTATCCGGCCCCCTTGCCGTATGTGATCGCTCGGACGATCAAGGGGTTCGGGTTCCCGGGCGCCGGGACGAACCGCGCCCACAATCTGCCCCTCTCCGGAAATCCCAGCACCGACGCTGGTGCGCGCGAGGCGTTCAACGCCGCGACCGCGCAGCTCTTCGTGCCCATGGCCGAGCTCGACGCCGCGGTGGGTGTCCTGCGGACCCATGCCCTGCAGCATCGGCCGCCCGAGAGCCTGCAACCTGCCGCCACCCGTCGGCCCGAGGCGCCGCGCGAGCCCGCGCTTAACCCCGTCATGGGCGAGGCCTCACCGATGGAGGCGCTGGACGCCTGGTTCGTGGACCTTGTGGCGGCGAACCCGCACCTACGGCCCCGGGTCGGCAGTCCGGACGAACTGCGCAGCAACCGCATGGGCAAGACCGTCGACCGCCTCAAGCACCGGGTGAACCGACCCGAGCCGGGGACGGCCGAGGCGGTGGATGGGGCGGTGATCACCGCGCTGAATGAAGAAGCGGTGAGCGGGGCGGCCCTGGGCAACAAGGGCGGCCTCAACCTGATCGTCAGCTACGAAGCCTTCGCCATGAAAATGCTGGGCGCGTTGCGCCAGGAGATCGTTTTCGCCCGGCGCCAGCGGGAGGCCGGTGCGCCGGCGGGCTGGATCTCCATCCCACTGCTCGCAACCTCCCACACCTGGGAAAACTCCAAGAACGAGCAGTCTCACCAGGACCCGACCCTGGGCGAGGCCCTGCTGGGCGAGATGTCCGACACCGCGCGGGTCCTGTTCCCCATCGACGCCAATAGCGCCGTGGCGGCGCTGCAAAGCGTCTATCGCACCCGCGGCCAAATCGCCTGCCTGGTGACGCCCAAGCGCGTCCTGCCTTGGCTGCTCGACGCGGCAGGGGCCGCGGGTCTGGTGGCCCGGGGCTGGGCGCATCTGGCCGGGGCGCCGGACGACGCCCAGGTGCAGATCGTGGCGGTCGGCGCCTACCAAGCGCTTGAGGCCTTGAAGGCCCGCGACAGGCTCGAGGCCCGCGGACATCGCGCCTGCGTCACCGCGGTGCTCGAGCCCGGGCGCCTGCGCGCGCCGCGCGACGCCCTGGAAGCCGAATGCACGCTCGCCGACGCCGAGATCGAAGCGGCCTTTCCCCGCGCGCTCCCGCGGGTGCTGGTGAGCCACACGCGGCCCGAACCGATGCAGGGGCTCCTGCGCAGGATCGACGGTGGAGGCGATCAGCTGATCTCGCGGGGCTATATCGGCCGCGGCGGCACGTTCGATGTGTTCGGCATGCTGTTCGCCAACCGCTGCACCTGGGCCCACCTGATCGAGGCGGCGGCGCGGAGCCTGGACGTCTCGCCGAGCGACCTACTCACCGAACCCGAACTGAAAGCCGTGGCCGGTCGCGCCAACCCGCGCGCCCTCGACATGGCCACATTCTGAGGAGGACAAAAACGTGATCAGTCTCACAAGTCTCGGCGGCGCGGGAACCGTCACCGGCTCGAAGCACCTCTTGGAGACGGACGGCCAGCGCCTGCTCGTCGACTGCGGCCTGTTTCAAGGCCTGAAGGCCCTGCGGGAACAGAACTGGCGTCCCCTCCCGGTCCAGCCGGGCTCAATCGACGCCGTGGTCCTGACCCACGCCCACCTCGATCATTCGGGCTATCTTCCGAAGCTGGTGAAGGACGGTTATCGCGGACGGATCCACGCCAGTTCGGCGACCCAGGACGTGGCGGCGCTGATCCTGCGTGACAGCGCGCACATCCAGGAGAAGGATGCGGAGGACGCCAACCGCCACGGCTACGCTAAGCATAAGCCGGCCCTGCCGCTCTACGGGGTTCACGACGCAGAGCGGACGATCGAGCAATTCGAGACAGTCGCCTTCCACGAGGAGGCGCGGCTGGCCGGGGGCGCGCGGCTCACCCTGCGCCGGGCGGGCCACATCCTGGGGGCGGCGACCGCGCAGGTGGATTGGAAGGGGACCAAGGTCGTCTTCTCCGGCGACCTGGGCCGCTATGGCGATGCCACCATGCTCGATCCCGAGCCGGTGGAGGACGCCGACTACCTGGTCATCGAGTCGACCTACGGCGACCGCAAGCATGATGACCGCGACTCCGACGACGCCCTCGGCGAGATCATCGAGAGGACCACCGCCCGGGGTGGGACGGTGATCATCCCGACCTTCGCCGTGGGCCGCGCGCAATCGCTGCTCTATCACCTGTGGCGGCTGAAGCAGCAGGGCCGGCTGGGCCTAATCCCGATCTTCCTGGACAGTCCCATGGCGATCAGCGCCACGGACATGCTCTGCGCCCACCTGGAGGACCATCGGCTGCCCGCGGACGTCTGCGAGGCGTCCTGCGCGGTGGCGACCTATGTGCGCGACGTTGAGGCCTCAAAGGCGCTGACGTCCAACACCATGCCCAAGGTGATCCTAGCGGCCAGCGGCATGGCCACCGGCGGACGCGTCCTGCACCACATCAAGGCTTATGGCCCGGACCGCCGCAATACCATCCTGTTTTCCGGTTTCCAAGCCGCCGGCACCCGCGGGCGGGCCATGGTCGAGGGCTCCAAGGAGGTCAAGATTCACGGCCAATGGATTCCCATCAACGCCGAGGTGCAGAACCTGCAGATGCTGTCGGCGCATGCCGACGCCGACGAGATCCTGCGCTGGCTCTCGGGGTTCCGCCGGCCGCCGAAGAAGACCTTCATCGTGCACGGTGAGCCGAACGCGTCGGATGCCCTGCGCCTGCGGATCACCGATAAGCTAGGATGGGATTGCGTGATCCCGCAGATGATGGAGCGGCACCAGCTGTGAGCCTTCGCCCGCCGGCCCTCGCGCCCAGTCCGCGGCTTCGCGCCCGGCGGCTTGGCCTGTTCACCCAGCATGAGGCCATCGTGCTCATGCGGCGAGACTGCCATGTCTGTCGCTCCGAGGGCTTGTCCGCCCGCGCGCGGGTCTTGCTGACCGCGGGGAACCGGGAGGTCTATGCGACCCTCTTGCAACTCGACGGCGACCTGATCGCACACGATGAGGCGGCGCTCTCGGAAGAGGCCTGGCGGCTGCTTGACGTGCAGCCGGGCGATCCCATAGGGGTGCGCCATGCTCCGGCGCTCGAATCCTTGTCGAGCGTCCGCCGCCGCATCTATGGCAGCCGGCTCGACGCGCCGGCCATGGCGGCCATCGTCGGCGACGTCGCGGCGGGGCGCTACACCGACATCCATCTGGCGGCCTTCCTCACTGCGTCGTCGGCCATGCCGCTCGACGAGGCCGAGACTGTGGCCCTGACCCAGGCGATGGTGGACGTCGGCGACCGGCTGACCTGGGACGCCCCGGTGGTGATCGACAAGCACTCGATCGGCGGCTTGCCGGGCAACCGCACGACCCCCATCGTAGTGGCGATCCTCACCGCATGCGGCCTGATGGCTCCGAAGACCTCCTCGCGCGCCATCACCTCGCCGGCCGGCACGGCCGACACCATGGAGACCCTGGCGCCCGTCGACCTCAACCTCGCCGCCATGCGCCGGGTGGTCGAGGCGGAAGGGGGATGCCTAGTCTGGGGCGGAGCGGTGAGCCTCAGTCCGGCCGACGACATCTTCATCCGCATCGAACGCGTCCTGGACGTGGACACCGAGGGCCAACTGGTCGCCTCGGTGCTGTCGAAGAAGATCGCCGCCGGGTCCAACCATGTGGTCCTGGACCTGCCCGTCGGCCCGACGGCCAAGGTCCGCTCCGAGGCCGCCGGCCAGCAGCTCGCGACGCGCCTCACCGAGGTCGCGGCGCGCTTCGGGGTCAAGGCGCGCTGCCTGCTGACGGATGGCAGCCAGCCGGTGGGGCGCGGCGTGGGCCCCGCCCTAGAAGCCTGGGACGTCCTAGCGGTGCTGCAAAACCTCTCGGACGCGCCCCAGGACCTGAGGGCCCGGGCCTGCCTGCTTGCCGGAGCCGCACTGGAGCTGGCCGGCGCCGCGGTTCCCGGGACAGGCGCACGCCTCGCCGAGGCCGTGCTCGCGGACGGTCGGGCCTGGTCCAAGTTCCAGCGGATCTGCGAGGCGCAGGGGGGGATGCGCACCCCGCCCAAGGCGGCGGTCCGCTCGCCGATCCTCGCGCGCCGGGCAGGCCGCGTGGTGCTCATCAACAATCGACAGGTCGCCACCCTGGCCAAGCTGGCGGGCGCGCCGGACCGCAAGGCCGCTGGCCTGACGCTCGAGGCGCGGTTGGGCGACGAGGTGGCGCGGGGGCAGCCGCTGTTGACCGTGAACGCCGAGACCTCGGGCGAACTCGCCTATGCGCTCGACTACGCCACAGCGCACCCCGACATGATCGAGATCGAAGCATGAGCGCCTTGCCGATCATCATGCCCTTGCCGGGCTCGGAGTCCCTGGGACGGGATCTGGCCGCCCAATTGCACGCCGAGCTCGGCGTGCTGGAGACCCGGCAGTTCCCGGACGGCGAATCCTATGTCCGCGTGCGATCCGACGTGACTGGCCGGACGGCGATCCTCGTCTGCAGCCTGACCCGCCCGGACGCGCAGTTCCTGCGGCTGGTGTTCGCCGCCCGGACGCTTCGCGAGCTCGGCGCGACCCGCCTGATCCTGGTCGCGCCCTATCTGGCCTATATGCGCCAGGACAAGCGCTTCCTGCCTGGCGAGGCGGTGACCTCGACCCACTTCGCGCAGCTGATCTCCGCCGAAGTTGACCGGCTGGTGACCATCGACCCGCATCTGCACCGTCACGCTGCTCTGTCGGAAATCTACACGGTCCCGGCGACGGCGCTGCACGCCGCGCCGCTGCTCGCCGACTGGATCGCCGCCCAGGTGGAATTGCCCCTGATCATCGGCCCGGACAGCGAGAGCGAGCAGTGGGTGACGGAGGTGGCGCGACGGGCCGGGGCGCCGCACCTGGTCCTGGAGAAGTCTCGGCATGGCGATCGCGACGTCGATATCGCCATGCCCGACCTGACGCCCTGGCGCGACCGGCGTCCGGTGCTGATCGACGACATCGTCTCCTCCGGACGCACGATGATCGAAGTGGCCGACGGTCTTCGCGCCCGTGGGCTGCCGCCGCCCGTCTGCGTGACCGTGCACGCCCTATTCGCCGAGGACGCCTTCGCCGAACTCGCCCGGCGCGCCGAACGGATCGTCTCGACCGACACCCTCCCCCACCCGAGCAATGGGATTTCGGTGGCGGGCCTGCTCGCCGACGCTCTGCGGGACGAGGGCGCGGTCGGCTGAGTCGCTCCGCGCCGCCTCAGGCGATGCGGTCGAGGAAGCGTTGGGCGAGTTCACAGCGGGTGGCGCAGGCCGCGCAGCGCGCCTGCATGGCCTGGCGCAGCGCCTCGCGGGCGCGATGCACCCGCACGCCGGCGTTGTTGGCGGTGATCCCCAGATCGCCCGCCAAGCGGCGCAGGGGGGTCTCCTCAAGCTCGGCGCGGCGCAGGAGGTCGCCGGTTCCGGGCTTCAGCTCCGTGAGCGTGTTCGAGAGGCAGGCCAGCGGCGCCTCCAGTTCCGTCTCGGCCTCGACCGGCGCCGCGGGCTCGGCCTGGGCGGCCTGCTGCAGCCGGACGCGCCCGGCGTTGCGACGGTAGCGGTCGAACAGGGCGTTGCGCAGGGTGACGGCGAGCCAGGCGTCGACCTTGGCCGGATCGGTCAAGCGTTCGGCGCCTTGGACGGTCTTGAGGGCGAACTCCTGCAGCACGTCCTCGGCGTCCTCCCGCGAGCGCAGGCGGCTGCGCAGGAATCGCATCCGTCCGGCCTGGCCCTCGCGAAGGCGCTGTTCGACCAGCCGCAGGATCTCGGCGCGTGGCGTCGGTCGGGCCATCAGGTGAAGATAGGCGCCGGGGGCCGGCGGACCTTCGACGATGCCGCGGGTGACTTGGGTCATGGGGGTCCGATCTCGGTCTGCGAGCGAAGATCAATCGCAACTGGCGAAAACTCTTTGATGGAGATCAACTGACGGTCCGGAAAAGACAGCATTCAATGGAAAATGACCTGAATCTCGGAATAGTCGACAGAAAAGAACAAGATTCCAATTGTGGTAAGGTTTGAATACATCGCCGAATCCTTGCCGTAACTGTAAGGTTGCGATTTTAGTCCGCGTCGAATTCCTATCCGTACAGATAGATAACTCCATCCAGGAACACCTCGGCCTCGCAGGCCATCGGGCGGGCAGGGCGGTGATCGGCGAGCGCAGTGCGGACTTCGGCCACGGCCGGCGTGGCGATGGTCGCGCCGACCCACCTCACCAGAAGGGATTCGACACGGAGGACCTCGGGCAGGTCGGCGACGATGCGGCGGGCGACGGCCTGGGCGGCCACGGAGGTGTCGGTCACTGTGAGATAGACTTCGTTGAGGTCGGGGCGGCCGGCCGCGTTCACCGCGACCTCGACCGAGGCGAAACCGAAGCCCGCCGTTTCAGGACCAGGGCCTCCAGCGGGGACTTTCGCCCAGATAGGCTTGAGGTTTGGCAGGTGGCTCAAATCGTGGCGCTGGAGAGGGTCAAGCCTAGTCGGTCCCCGGATCGGACCCCATGACCTTGACGTCCTCGCCCAGGCGGGGCGCTGGCCCGGCTCGGCCTGGGCCACCACGGCGCGTTCGACGGCGAGCACCATGCGCTCACGCGGGCTCAGGGGCGCATAGCCCACGCCTATGGGGGTGTCGTTGGCCTGCGGAACCCCAGTCCGGGCGGTGTCGACAGGCTACGAAGGTCCGCCGATCCGGGGCGGCGCCTGTAGCGTTTCGGCCCTGCCGGTCGACGTCGAGCGCGTGAAGATGGTTCGCGAGCCGGCGCAGGCGCCTTCGACGGCGATTTCCGCCGACGCACCTCCGCCGAGATCGGCGTGAGGATAAAGGCGTCCATCCGACGCTAGGGAGCGAGCTTTAGGTCCGAGGCGCGGCGAAGGCGTTGTAGAGCCAGCCGCAGACCAAGGCGACGTACCAGCCGCAGGCGAACGCCCAGGCGGCGCCGGCGATGATCAGGGCCGGGCTGGTCCAGTCCAGAGCGGGATAGAGCGCCGAGAGGAAGTGCAGGTTCTCTAGGCCGGGAAGGAAGCCACCGAGCGCGCACAGCAGGAAATTGCCGGACAAGAACAGCGAGAGGGTGAGGCCGAGCGGAATGATGGCGACACCGCCGGTCGTAGCGCGTGCGACGCCGGACGGGTGCTCAAGCGAGGCGGACATGGGGTCTCCTCCAGAGGCGCCGCAGGGGCGGCGTGCTTGGGATAAGACGTTGGTCGCGCCCCGGCCTTACAGGCAGGGGTCTTTCTGTCCTGCGAGCGCGTCAGCGCGCCCTCAGATCCCGGGCGATGCTCTGGTCCTGGCGTCCGGGGCGGAGACAGTCTTCGCGCCCAGGCGGGTGCGTTTCAGCATCAGGGCGTTGACCGCCACCAAGGCCGAGCTGCCGGACATCGCCAGGGCGGCGACTTCGGGGCTGAGCGTGATGGGATAGAGCACCCCGGCCGCGAGCGGGAAGGCGACGACGTTGTAGCCGACCGCCCACCAGAGGTTCTGATGCATCTTGCGGAGGGTGGCCCGCGAGAGCTCGATTGCCTTGACCACGTCGGCCGGATCGCTGCGCATCAGCACCACGTCGGCGCTTTCGATGGCCACGTCGGTGCCGGCGCCTATCGCAAAGCCCACGTCGGCCTGGGTCAGCGCCGGGGCGTCGTTCACGCCGTCGCCCACCATCCCCACCTTCTGGCCCTGAGCCTGCAGCTCCTTGACCTTGGCCGCCTTGTCCCCCGGCAGGACGTCGGCGAGCACGATGTCGATGCTGAGCTCGCCGGCGATCCGCTGGGCGGTGCCGAGGTTGTCGCCGGTGATCATGGCGACCTTAACGCCCAGTTCCTGCAGACGCCGGATCGTGGCCTTTGCGGTCGGGCGGACGGCGTCGGCGACGGCGATCAGCCCGATCACGTGTCCGTCGCGGGCGATGTGCACCACCGTGCGCCCGGCGCCCTGCAGCCGCTCGGACTCCGCCGCCAGTTCGCCAAGGTCGACGCCGTTGTCGGCCATCAGCATACGGTTGCCTGAAAGCACGGTCTTGCCCTCGACCGTGGCTCTAAGGCCCTTGCCGCCGAAGGACTCAAAGCCGCTGGCCGCCAGCACCGGCAGGGTCTTCGCCCGTTCCAGGACCGCCTTGGCGATGTGGTGCTCGGACCCGCGCTCGAGAGCCGCGGCCGTGGTCAGAATCATCGCCTCATCGAACCCCGCGGCGGGGGTGACCTGCACCACCTTCGGCTCGCCCAGGGTGAGGGTGCCGGTCTTGTCGAAGATGATGACGTCGAGCTTGACGGACTCCTCCAGCGCCGCGGCGTCCTTGATGAGGATGCCGTGCTGCGCCCCGAGCCCGGTGCCCACCATGATCGCCATGGGCGTCGCCAGGCCCAGGGCGTCGGGGCAGGCGATGACGAAGACGGTGATCGTCAGTGTCAGGGAAAACAGCAGCGTCTCCCCGATCACCCAAAACCACACCGCGAAGGTGGCGAGGCCGACGGCGATGGCCGCCAGGACGAGCCACTGCGAGGCCCGGTCGGCGAGCAGCTGGGCCGGGGCCTTGGAGTTCTGCGCCTCCTGCACCAGCTTGACGATCTGGGCGAGCGCGGTGTCGGCCCCCACCTTGGTGGCGCGGTAGCGGAAGGCGCCGGTCTTGTTGATCGAGCCGCCGATCACGGTGTCGCCGACCGTCTTAGACACCGGCAGGGACTCGCCCGTCAGCATCGACTCGTCGATCTCCGAAGCGCCGTCCTCGATGGCGCCGTCCACGGGGATCTTGCCGCCGGGGCGGACGACGACCTGGTCGCCGACCTGCACCTGAGAGGTGGGAACGTCAATCTCGACCCCGTCTCGCAGCACCTTGGCCGTGGGCGGGGCGAGGTCCATCAGTTTGCGGATGGCGTCCGACGCTCCGGCGCGGGCCCTCATTTCCAGCCAGTGGCCGAGGAGGATGAAAACCAGTAACAGCGCCGAGGCCTCGTAGAACTGCTCGGCCTCGAAGAAGAAGGTCGCCCCGACGCTGAAGAGGTAGCCGGTGCCAACGCTCAGCAGGACCAGGACGGCCATGTTGAAAACCCGCCGGCGGAGCGCGCGAACGGCGGCGACGAAGAACGGCCAGCCCGGGTAGAGGATAGCCGCGCTGGCCAGCACGAAGAGAGTAGGCTTCAACGGCAGGCCGAAGGGGGGATCGACCCGCATGGCCTCCATGCCCATCGGCGCCAGGAAGAAGATCGGGATCGTGAAGACCAGGCTGACCACAAAGCGGTTGCGCATGTCCCGCGCCATCGCCTGCATGTCCATCCCGGGGCCATGGCCCATGCTGGCCATATCGTCATGGTCGGCCTTCTCTGCGGCCTTCGGCGCCGCACCGCCATGTCGGGTGTGGTCGTGGCGGCCGGGCCCGTGGGACACGGTGTCCTCGCCCGGCGTGCAGACATGGCGCGGGACCACCTCGCCGCGGCAGTGGAATCCGCAATCCCGCACCGCCTGTTCGAGGTCCGCGGCGCCCACCTTCGCCGCGTCGTAGTCGACGCTGGCGGTGGCGGAGGCGAAGTTGGCGGTGGCCTTGCGGACACCCTTCAACCCCCGCAGGTGCTTCTCGATGACGAGCGGATCCAGGGGCGTCCGGAAGCCGGACACATCGACGGTGATCGTGGACATCGGACCTCGACTGGCTTGTGTGGCGGATCAGGAACGCCCGAGCGCCGTGTCGGCGCCGCGGTCGCGGCGGGTGAGCTTCGGGAGAAACGCCGGGGTGACGCGCGTGTAGGCGGCGTAGGGCTCGCCGAAGGCCGCCAGCGTATCCTTCTCCTCCGACCTCGCCAGGCGCCAATACATGAACACCAACACCGGGAACATCGCCAGGGTGAGGATCGTCGGCCACTCTAGGAGGAAGCCGAACATCACCAGCACGAAGCCCGCGTACTGGGGGTGGCGGACCGATCTGTAGGGACCCGTGGTGGCGAGCTCGCCTGTCCGTTGGGCGTTGTAGAGCACCCGCCAGGCGGCCGAGATCAGCCAGAAGCCGCCGCCGATGAACAGCGCGCTGATGATGTGGAACGGCCCGAAGTGCGGGTTGGCCTTCCAGCCGAACAGCGTCTCCAGCAGGTGGCCGGCGTCGTGCGAGAACCAGTCGACGCCCGGATAGCGGCTCTGCAGCCAGCCGGACAGGACGTAGATCGTCAGCGGGAAGCCGTACATCTCGGTGAAAAGCGCCACCAGGAAGGCGCTGAAGGCGCCGAAGGAGCGCCAGTCCCGCGCGGTGTTTGGCTTGAAGAAGCTGAACGCGAAGAAGATGAAAAGCACCGAGTTCAGGATCACCAGGGACCAGAGCCCGTAGGCTTGCGGTTCTTGCATCGCCGGCTCCTTAGGATTGCGGTTGTTGGGGGGGAGTCCGATCACCCGGGTTGGCCGGATCGGGCGGGTGGCCGTGGCCGCCATGTCCCTGGTGTCCGCCATGCATGGTCATGTGCAGCAGCGGGCAGGCGAGGAGGATCAGGAAGGGCAGGTAGCCCAGCAGATGCACCCGGTGCTCGCCAAAGAAGAGATAGGCCAGGGTCGCGGCGAAGGCGGCGATCATGAGTCCGCGAAGCAGGCCGCGTGAATTGGGGAGGTTGGGCACGGTCTTGTGTTCCTCTCGGCTAGGCTGGCCGTTCCAGCGTGAAGCGGGCTCTTGCCGGCTGGTGCTTGCCGGATGGCGTGACGCGGAATTCGAGCCGATAGGGTCCGGGTTCGGGCAGTACGACGTAATGGCCGTAGCTCGCCTGGCCGTTGACCGACATCGCCTCCATGGGCGCGATATTTGTCCCCGGATGGCCGGGGCCGGAGAGCCCCACGGCCACTTCCGAAGCACCGACCTTTTGGCCGGTCTTCGCGTCGGCCACGCTCAGCACTACGTGGTAGGTGTGCGGCTGGGCGGGCGCGCCGCCATGCATCGATGGATCGGGATGGCTCGCGGGCGGGGCGCCGCGAGCCGGTTCGGCGACGAGGCCATAGTCGAACTTGAGGCCGTCGACGACCTGCGACTGGCCCTGGACGGGACGGGGGGAACATGCGGCCAGAGTCGCCGCCGTCACGGTGATCGCGGCAAGGGTGCGGCTGGACCCGGTGCGAGCAGCTTGCATGTCCATGTCCTTTCGCTGGAGCAGACGCCGAGGAGACCCGAGCCTGAGGGAGCGATGTTCAGTCTGACGCAGGACGCGCGCAGCCATTACGCGACGGCGCGGCAACTGGCCGCGGGCTCGTCGCCAGGCCTCTCACGCACGAGCGTCATGTCGGCCTGCAGGGCCACGGCGGCGGCTACGCGCCTGCCTATGACGCCGTAACCGTTCACAGCCGGGTCTGTTCGCCAGTCATTGTGCGCTCCGTTGGCCTCCGGGTAATGTCGCTTGCCCCCGGGCGGTGCGATGTTGGCCCCTGGGCGGTGCCGACTCCAAAGACGCGGCGGCTTCGTCGACATTACTGCGGCCGTGGTTTTGTCCGCGTAAGGGTGGAGGGGCTTCTGCGTCAGTTGATTCATCCTGCCCGCCCGCGGCGGTATTTCTGTCGCTCGGCGATCGTCCGCTCGCCAAGATTGACGCCATGAGTAAGCCCGCTCACCGAGCGCGCGGGGACGCCCATGACCCAGCATGTTCTCGCAGTGAACACCGGCTCCTCGACGACCAAGCTGGGCGTTTTTGACCTGCAGGGCTCCGATGTGCAGCCCATCCTTCGAGCGCGATTGAGCCATGGACCTGTCGATCTCCAGGTACTGGCTTGGAACGCCAAGGGCGCTGCGCCGCCGTCGCCTGTGCGGAGCGGGTAGCAAGCGAGGCCATTCTCGACCTGCTGACCTGGTTTGAGCGCCGGCTTGAAACGCCTGTCCGGGCGGTCGGCCACCGCGTCGTCCACGGCGGTCCGCAAATCCGCCAGCCGACGAGACTTACGTCGGAGATCGGCGAGGCTTTGAAGTCGCTCGCTGCGCGACCCGGCCGCACACCGCGATTGGCCTGTAACAAGGCGCCGGTCGCCGCGTCCTAATCCAATGCCGGCGCCATGCGATCAGGAGGGTGGGCCTTGAAGTTCTCGCCAAAAGCCGCCGCGGTGCTCGTCGCGCTCGGGCTCATCGCCATCGCGTCAGCGTCTGGCGTCACCTACTGGCGCATGCGGCCGGAACCCCTGCCGGCGCAGCTGATCTACGGCAGCGGGCGCATCGAGGCGGACGAAGTGCGGATCGCGCCCGAAGTGCCCGGTCGCGTCGTCGAGAACCGCGCGGTCGAGGGCCAGTCGGTCCGGGCGGGCGAGACCTTGGCGCGTATCGATCCCGCCGACTACACGCTGCTGGGCGAGCGGGCCAAAGCCCAGCGGGTGGCCGCGCTGCGGACCGCTGCGCAGATCGACGCCCAGATCGGGCTCGCCGCCCACCATGCGCGGACCGCCCGGACCGACCTGGCGCGATACGAGTCGCTCGGACAGCAAGGCTGGATTCCCGCGCAGCGGCTCGACGTCGCGCGCAACAGCTACGCCGCGGCAAGCGACCAGGTGAGCGTGCTGCGCCAGCAGCGCGCGGAGGCTGACGCCCAGGCGATGGTGGCGACGAAGTCCCTTGCGCTCGCCCGTTCGCAGATCGCCAAGACCGAGGTTGTCGCGCCGCTCTCGGGCGCCGTCCTGGAGCGCCTGGCCGAACCCGGCGAGGTGGTGGCCGCCGGACAGCCGGTGGCTGTGCTAGCGAACCTCGCCACCGTGAGGCTGAAGGTCTTCATCCAGGAAAGGGACCTGGGAAAGCTGCGCCTGGGCGCGCCCGCGCGCATCCGGGTCGACGCCTTTCCGGGTCGCGATCTCCCCGCCCGCGTGGCGCGTGTCGACGCCCAGGCCCAGTTCACGCCGCGCGACGTCCACATCGCCGACGAGCGCAGCCGCACGGTGTATGGCGTGACGCTGGAGGCGGCCAATCCCGGGGGCCTGCTGAAGCCGGGAATGCCTGCTGACAGCTGGATCCTGTGGGACTCCCGGCGCGGCTGGCCGGCCGCGCTCCGCGTGCCGGATTAGGCGGGTGGACGCGACCCCGGTCATCGAGGCGGACGGGCTTGGCCGCCGCTTTGGCGGGCGCTCTGTCCTGCAGGACGTGGGCTTCCGCGTCGGGGCCGGCGAGGTGTTCGGCGTGGTCGGGCCGGACGGCGCCGGCAAGACGACCCTGCTGCAGATGGTGGCCGCCATCCTGCGTCCCACGGAGGGTGCCTGCAGGGTGCTGGGCGAAGACGTTCGCAAGCGGCCGGACCGCGTCCAGGCCCGTGTCGGCTACATGTCGCAAGGCTTCTCGCTTTACGACCGGCTGACGGTGGCCGAGAACCTCGCCTTCGCCGCCGCCATCCGGGACGTCCCGAAGGAGGCCTTCGCGCCTCGCAAAGCCAAGCTCCTAGCGATGGCGGGCCTGGAGCGCTTCCAGACGCGGCGCGAGGGCGCGCTCTCCGGCGGGATGCGCAAGAAGCTCGCGCTCTGCGCCAACCTCATCCACGAGCCGCCGCTCCTGATCCTCGACGAGCCCAGCCTCGGCGTCGACCCGCTCTCGCGTCGCGAACTCTGGCGGATCCTGGATACGGCGCGCGGCGAGGGGCGGTCGATCCTCTTCGCCACCTCCTATATGGACGAGGCCGACGCCAGCGACCGCGTGCTGCTGCTGCGCGACGGCCGGCCGCTGGCGATGGGCGCGCCGGCGGAACTTCGCGGGATGGCGCGGGGGCGGGTCTACAGCGTGCGCACCCCCGATCCGGCGGCGGCCGAGGCGGTGCTGCTGACCTCGCCGGAGGTGCTGAGCTTCCAGCGACGCTCGGCCGAGGAGGTCCGCGTCCAGCTTCGCGCCGCCGACAGGCCGCCCGCCCTCGGGCTGCCTTGCCGCGAGCTGAAGCCGGTCGAGCCGACGATGGAGGACGTATTCACCGTGGCGGCCTCCGGCGACGGCCCGGCCGACGCCCTGCAGCCGGAACCCGTCCGCATCGCAAGGTCGCAGGTGCTCGTCGCCGCCGAGCACGTCACCCGCCGGTTCGGCGACTTCGTCGCGGTCAGTGACGTGACGGTGGCGGTCAAGGCCGGCGAGGTGCTGGGCCTGCTTGGTCCCAACGGCGCGGGCAAGACCACCCTGATCCGCATCCTCTGCGGGCTGCTGGCGCCCAGCGAGGGCTCGGCGACGGTGGCCGGCTTCGATGTCGCCCGCCAGAGCGAACAGGTACGGTCCAGCATCGGCTATGTGTCGCAGAAGGTCTCGCTGTTCACCGACCTCACCGCCGGGGAGAACCTGACCTTCTTCGCGCGAGCGTACGGGGTCCCGGGCGCCGAGATGAACGCGCGCATCCGGTGGGCCTGCGACCGCGCGGGCTTCCCGACGGCGGACCAGGGCCTGGTGCGCAACCTCTCTAGCGCGCTCCGCCAGCGCCTGGCGCTGGCCTGCGCCATTGTCCACCGGCCGAAGGTGCTCTTCCTCGACGAGCCCACGTCCGGCGTCGACCCGCTATCCCGGTTCCGCTTCTGGCGGCTGATCTCGGCCCTGGCCAGCGAGGGCGTCGCGGTGATCGTTTCGACGCACTACCTGGAGGAAGCCACCTACTGCGACCGTCTCGGCCTGATGATGGACGGCCGGATGATCGCGCTCGGGACCCTGGCCGCCCTGAACGCGGAGCTCGGCCTTGCGGAGGCGCGCGTCGAGGACGTGTTCCTCGGATTCATCGCGCGGGCCCGGGGCGAGGCGAGGGCGGCATGAAGCTCTCGCGCATGCTCGCGTTCGCGCACAAGGAGGTCCTGGAGATCGTCCGCGATCCGATCACCGTCTGGATCGCGCTCTTCATGCCGCTCGTGATGCTGTTCTTGTTCGGCTACGCGCTCTCCTTCGACGTGGAGAACGCCCCGCTCGTCATCGTCGACCACGACAAGAGCGCCGCCAGCCGCGCGCTCTCGAACCAGTTCCTGAACACCCGCTACTTCCAGTTCGCGGGCGCCCCGGAGGACGAAAGGGTCGCCGAGCACGCCCTGATGCAGGGCACGGCGCGCGCCGTGCTCTCCATCCCGCCGGGGTTCGGACGGCGCCTCTCGCGCGGCGAGGCGGCCCCGGTCGAGTTCCTGGTGGACGGCACCTATGCGTCGACGGCGTCCATCCTGTCCGCCTACGGCCGCGCGATCATGTACGCCTTCCCGAACGGGACGCTGCAGATGCCGGTCCAGCCGGAGGTGCGCGTCTGGTACAATCCCCAGCTGCGCAGCCGCGACTTCATCGTTCCGGGGCTGTTTGCGGTGATCCTCATGGCCTTCCCGCCGCTGCTCACCGCCCTGGCCGTGGCGCGCGAGAAGGAGCTGGGCACCATCGCCCAGATCTACGCCTCTCCCCTGACCAAGATCGAGTTCATCATCGGCAAGCTGCTGCCGTACGTCACCATCGCCGCCCTGCAGCTCGCCATCGTGCTGGCGGCGGGCTTCCTGTGGTTCAAGACGCCGATGCACGGGAGCCTGGCGCTCCTGGCGGCGCTCGGGCTCGTGTACGTCGTCTGCACGGTCTCGATCGGGCTCCTGGTGTCCACCCTGGTCCGCACCCAGGTGGCTGCCATGCTGGTGACGCTGATCGTGACGTTGATGCCGTCGTTCCTGTTCTCCGGCTTCGTCTATCCGGTCTTCACAATGCCCGAGTTCTTCCAGGGCTATTCGGCACGGATTCCCACGATGTACTTCGTGAACATCTCGCGCGGGATCGTCATGCGTGGGTCGGGGGTGGCAGAGCTCTGGACCAATGTGGTCGTGCTCGTGGTCTACACCGCCGTCGTCCTGGCGCTCGCTACCTGGCTCTTCAAGAAGCGGATCGCCTGATGGTCCGCGGACGCCTCTATGGCCTGATCGCCAAGGAATTCGCGCAAATGCTGCGCGACCCGGTGGTGCTGTTCCTGATCTTCTGGCTGACCACCGTCGAGGTGGTCATGTGCACCATGGCGCTGGGCTTTGACGTGAAGGACCTGAAGCTCGGGGTGATCGACCACGACCGTAGCGCGGCGAGCCGCGCCCTGGTGCGCGAGCTCACCTCCGCCGACACCTTCGTGCTGCACGACGAGTTCACCTCCATGCGGCAGGCGGAGAGCCAGCTGCAGCGCGGCGCGGTGGACGCGGTCGTGGAGGTTCCGCCGGACTTCGGGGCGCGCATCGCGGCCGGTCGCCGGGCGTCCCTCGGCGTGGTCGTGGACGGTTCGAACGCCAATGTGGCATCCCGCGCCCGGGCCTATATCGTCGAGATGACCGCGAGCTTCACCCGCGAGCAGCTGATGGGATCGATGGCCATGCGGGCCGGCGTGCAGCCCGTGGTGCGCGTCTGGTACAATCCAGACCTCACCAACACCCGCTTCATGGCGCTCGGCATGCTTGCGCAGGCGGGGTTCATGCTGGCCGTGATCCTGCCGGCCGCGGGGATGGTCCGTGAGAAGCAGAACGGCACGCTGGAGCAGATCCGGGTCACGCCGATCCGGGCCCACGAGCTCTTCATCGGCAAGGTGACGCCGCCGATCGTGATCTGCCTAGGCTCTCTCTTCCCCACCCTGCTGGTGCTGCGCCTGCTGGGCGTGCCGATGAACGGCAGCTTGACCACCCTCATTGGGCTGGATCTCCTGTTCCTGCTGAGCGCCGTGTCGATCGGGGTGTTCGTGGCGACCATCACCACCACCTTGCAGCAGGCCATGCTGACCAGCTTTTTCGGCCTCTTCCCGTTGCTCTTCCTCTCGGGGAGCATCGCGCCCATCGAGAGCATGCCGGCCTGGTTGCAGCTCGCGACCGAGATTAGCCCGCTGCGCCACTTCATCGAGAGCGTCAGCGGCCTGTTCCTGAAGGGCGCCGGCATAGGCGAGCTATGGCCTCACGCCATTGCGCTCGCCGCGATCAGCGCGCCCATGTTCCTGACGAGTTGGCTTCTCTTCCGTCGTCAATGGTGAGCCCGTTCCAGGCGGGGCTTTCCGCCCCGAGAGGCGGCCGGAACCTCGCACGCGTCAATGCGTCACCGACGCCTGGCAGTAGCTGCAGGACGGGTTGTTGTACACCACCAGCTGGCCGGAGGGCTCGTGCGCCGGTCTAAGTTACTCCGCGTCGGAGATGTGTAGTCGGGAGCCCCTTAGTTATTTCGCGGCTTGCGGCCGCCGCAGGAGAGTCATCGAGGATCGGAGCAGCACCGCCGGGTCGAGCTCGCCATGGTAGATTGGGGGAATGGGCGCATCCAAGTCCAGCAAGCCGTAGACGGCGGTCTGGGCGGACCGGACCGAGTACTCCACGGTAAACACGACGTCCTGCGGGAGCTCGCAGAATTGACCGATAAAGGCCAAGTTGTGGATCTTCGGTGGGCGTACCGGCGCCCGGTCGCCGGGCGCTCGCAGCATGAACTGGCTCGTGATGTAAGGCATCATGCAAGGAATGCAGTTGGCGGACGCGAGAATCTTGCCCTGCAAGGCTTGCAGCCTGAGGTGGCCCAACAACTCGATGAGGATGTCCTCACCCGTGCACTCCGCCATCGACTTGCCGACGAAGTCTCCGACCTCATCGACGAACAGGCCATAGCCCCAGAACACGAAGACGCCATCCGGCTGGTCGATGAAGTGGGGTTGGTGCGCCAACACCACCGACATCAGCCAGCTCGAATCCTTGAAGGTCACGAGTCCGCCGGTTCCCGCGGGATTGCCGGTGAAGGCTTCCATGAGCTCAAAGAAGGCCGGGTCACGGAGCGTCACGGTGAAGGACAGCCATCGCGATCCCGCTGTGTCGCGGGTGAAGACGTCCGGGCGCCCGAGACCCGGTTCACTCTCCGCCAGCGTCTCCCAAAGGGTCCAGGCGCCGCCCTTGTCCTGAGGGGTCGCGGCTGCCGGCGTGTGCATGGAGCCGAAGGTGGCGCCGGCTGTCATCGAGCCGTTGGTCACAAGCACCAGGTCGTCCCTGCCGACCTCCGCGACCCGCACGGCTTCGCCCACGCGGTAAAGGAGCTGGTCCACGTGCCGGCCAGTCCGGCCATAGCGGTATTGCAGGTCGTCAACCCTTGCGCTGTGATGGATCCGAACACCTAATCCTTCCAGCCAGCGCTGTAGCGGCAGAACAATCGAGTCATACTGGTTGAAACGCGTCCGTCGTACGCCACCGAGCGTGTGCAGGCGTGGAAGTTCTTGGACGAAGCGGTGCATATAGCGCTTCAGCTCGATTGCGCTGTGCCAACGTTGGAAGGCGAATGTCGTCGCCCACATGCACCAGAAGTTGGTCTCAAAGAACTTGGGCTGGAATAGATCCTCAATGCGCTTGCCCCCCATGGCGGCCTCCGAGCTCGCCATCACTTTCGCCAGGTCGAGCTGGTCACGGCGGGTCAACTGCAGGTCCGAGGCGTCCAGCCGCCGTCCGCCAGCCACGAGCCGCGCGTGCGAATCAGAGCGGAGCTCCGTGTTGAACGCAAGCATACCGTCCTTGAGCGAGACCGCGGCGTCTTGGAGCGACGGTATAGAGTCGAGTAGCGCGAGCGTGCAGGTGTATGCCTCATAGGTGAACATGCGCCCGCCGCGGACGACATAGCCCAGGTCCGCGGTCCCCGAGCCGTCGAGACTCCCGCCCAGGATCGGCGCCTCCTCGAAGATTTCGACGTCGGAGCCCCGAAAGCCGCCGTCTCGCACCAGGAAAGCAGCTGCGGCGAGGGAGGCGATTCCGCCACCGACCAAATAGGCTCGGCGGTTGGGGGCAGGGCGGGCAGGGGTCATGGCGGGGTCCTTACATGGGCGTAGTCGGTCGGTTGGGATCAGATGCGCGACGGCGGCGCGTTCAGGACATTCGACGCGCGGCCGCGCAGGCAATTTCACGGTGGATGAAGAAGTCCAGGGCAGTCAGCAGAGCGGTGCAAGGGCGATGCGCATGATGTGGGCCGCCAGCAGAAACTCCAGGGCGCGAAGGTCCGCGCCAGGTGCAGGCGCACGTCCTCTGTGAGGTCATGCGAGCCCTGCGACCGGCCTGCCGCCGCGCATGCCAACGTGCAGGCGAGCGCATCCAAGACGGCCATACCGGTCCACGCGACGGCCACGGTGGCGGCGGCAAGCTCGACGGTCACCTCCTGAACGATCCCGACAATCACATTCGTATCCACTAACCTTTGCGCCCTTCTCAACAGGTCAGTGTCGCGAGAGGGCCGCCCCGGCCCTACATGGCCATGTGCCCGCACGCCGCGCCGCAGTCCCGGCAGGTGACCGCACACAGGGTGAGCACGGTATCGTTTTTGTAGGCGTCACAGGCCTGGGCGCACGCGGCGCAGAGGTCAGCACAGGCACCGCACAGAAGTGTGTGCGTCGGCGCACCGCGGACCATCGAATTGGCTGTGGTCTGGCAGAGCTCAGCGCAGTCCTGCAGTAGCGCCACCAGCTCCGCGGGGGCATTGAGTTGCGGCTGTTCGAGCACGTGCCGGGCGCTGGTCAGACAGCTGCGATGCGAGGCGACACAGAGCGTCACGCAGTCGTCCATCGACATCGCATGCGGATCGGCCGCCGTTTTGGCGGCCGGGCCTTGCGCCGCGGCAGGCATTCCTGCCGCGGCTCCAGCGAGGGCGAGGGCAGTCAAGAGTTCTCTGCGATCGCGCAATTCTCTTCTCCTCTAATTGTCTGAGACGGGCGACTCCGTTGGAGCCGGTTGGATGCGCTAGGTGTAGATTATAACTTTAAGAGCTTGAGTTTCGGCCGCCCGCCGAAAGGTGTCATAGGCCTCGACGGCATCATTCAAGCTGAAGTGGTGAGTAATGAGTCGCGTCGGATCAAGCTTACGCGACTGAACGGTCTTCAGGAGCATCGGAGTGGTCACAGTGTCTACCAGGCGCGTGGTGATGGTGATGCTCTGCGACCATAGCCGCTCCAGGTGTAGGTCGACCTTGTGGCCGTGTACGCCGATGTTGGCGATCACACCGCCCACCGCGACCAGATCCTGGCAAAGCTCGAACGTCGCCGCTAGGCCGACAGCTTCGATTGCGGTGTCCACGCCGCGCCCGTTGGTCAGCGCCTTAACGGCGTCCGCGGCCTTACCGTCCGCGCTGTTGATAGTGTGCGTGGCCCCGAACTGGCGGGCGATACCCAGCCTGTTGTCATCTACGTCGATCATGATGATCTCGGCGGGCGAGTAGAACTGGGCCGTAAGCAGTGCTGCGAGGCCGATGGGTCCCGAGCCCACGATCGCGACGCTAGAGCCCGGCGCCACCTTGCCGTTGAGCACTCCGCATTCGAATCCCGTGGGCAGGATGTCGCTCAGCATGACCAGCGCCTCTTCATCCGCTCCAGTGGGGATGGGATAGAGGCTGGTGTCGGCATGCGGCGTACGGACAAATTCCGCCTGAGTGCCGTCAATGGTGTTCCCGAGGATCCAGCCGCCCGTCGTGCAGTGAGAGTACATCCCCCGCCGGCAGAATTCGCACTTGCCGCAAGACGAAATGCAAGAAATCAGCACATGATCGCCCGGCTTAAAGGCTCTGACTCCCACCCCGACAGACTCGATGACGCCTACGCCTTCATGACCGAGGATGCGGCCCGCAGCGCAGGTCGGGACGTCGCCCTTTACGATGTGCAGATCGGTGCCGCAGATCGTGGTCTTCAGCATCCGGACGATCGCATCGCCCGGCTCCTGAAGCTCAGGCTTAGGGCGCTCCATGAGGGTAAGCTGGCCAGGGCCGCCGTAGACAAGTGCTTTCATGATCGTTTCCTCCGAAATCCTAGAATGAAGCCGCGGTTGGCTCATGCGAACGGAGAGCGAGGTCGGCTCGCCTGCGCGGGTTTTCGTTAACGCGCTTTCAGTTCGACCAAATCGAACTTTCTAGCCTGGCCGCTGACTAGGGTCGCCTCGGCGAAGTGCCCGTCGATCACCCGGTCGATGCGGACTGAACCGACATCATCGCGGCGCGGGATGCGGGGCGCGCCTTTGGCGGCACCTGGCGTTCCTACGAACCTGACAACAGTGAGGACCTGTCCGGGCTTTGCCCCTTCAGCGGTCCCGACGCACAGGATCATCGCCTCACCTTGCATCTCCACGACCTGACCACGCATGATGAACCGGTGCCAAACCTCGTTTGTGGCTGCTGAACCCAGCATAGGCATAAGAGCGAAGAGCGCCGAGAGGCCTAGGGCCCGTCCAATCGTCCTGTTCATTCAAACCTCCTCAAACTAGCGCCCGTGTCCCGTCCTGCAGCCCGGTGGCGACCGCACCAAGCGACAACACGCATCGTCACGCATCGTCACGCATCGTCACGCATCGTCACGCATCGTCGTTTTCTTTCCTACTGACGCAGCCGGCGAGCGAGCGTTACAGCGCCGGAAACCGCGGGGAGTGGGGGCAGCCACCTTTGCGGTCATGTCCACGCTCCGCAGCGTCGACGGTCCCCTTGACCAGATGCTGTAATGGCCACCGGTGCACATGCGTCTCATGAAAGATGGACATTGCCCCTGGACAAGACACTGGCGTCAGATTCGATCGGCGCGGACGTGACCATGCTAAGCGCGGCGGGCTTACGCCATGCCGATAGATTTGGTTCGACACGTGCTGGAGCGTAGGTCCGGGGGCCTATGGTCGAACGAGACGCCCATTCGCGCCGAACTGTTCAGCGTCGAGCGACTTGAGGCGCACGCTAAAAGCCTTGCCCTGGCTCAGCCCGTCGAGCGCAGCCTCCAGCCCGGCCGCAGTCTCACGCGCCGGCTGCTTGACAATCAGCAACGGCTCATCGAGGCCTTTACAGTGCTGCAAAGCTCGGGTGGCGGCAACGACGGCGCAATGCCCGCGGCGCAGTGGCTACTCGACAACTTCCATGTGGTCGAAGAGCAGATTCGAGAGATTCGGCGCGATTTGCCGCCCGGCTATTACCGCCAGCTTCCGAAGCTAATCTCAGGTCCCTTCGCCGGCTACCCACGGGTGTTTGGCCTTGTCTGGGCGTTCGTCGCTCACACCGACAGCCGCTTCGACGTGGATATGCTGCAGCGTTACGTCCGCGCCTACCAGAGCGTTCACCCGCTCACCATCGGCGAGCTCTGGGCGGTGGCCATCACCCTGCGCCTCATTCTCGTGGAGAATCTACGGCGCCTCGCCGACCAAATCTTGGACAGTCGCGAGGCCCGCATCACCGCCGACCAACTGGCGGACCGGCTGCTCGGCGCCTACGGTCGCGCCCCCGAACCCGCTGCCGCAGCGCTCCAGGGCTGGGAAGGTCGGCGGCGGCGGCCGGACGCCTTCACGATGCAGCTGGTGCATAGGCTGCGCGATCAGGATGCGAGTATCGCCCCCGTGTTGAGCTGGCTGGATGAGCAGCTCGCTGGGCACGGCGTTACAGCTGACGCGGTCGTACGAGGTGAGCACGATCGACAGGTCGCCGCCGCGGGCACCGTCCGTAACATCGTCACGAGCCTGCGGCGCATCTCGGAGGTGGACTGGCTGGAGATAGTCGAGCGGATGAGTCTCGTCGATGCGGCCCTGACGCGAGCAGGCGACTTCGGGAAGATGGATTTCGCGACCCGCAATCTCTACCGCACCGCGATCGAGGCCCTTTCGCGGGGCAGCGAGAAGAGTGAAATGGAAGTGACTCGGGCCGCCATCGCACGCGCTGGGGCCTGTGCTGGCGAGGTGGCGATCTGCCATGTCGGCTGTCACCTGATCGGGTCGGAACGGCGCGCCTTCGAACGGGCGCTAGGATTTAGACCGCCGCCGCGCGAGTTCCTGACCAGGGCCTTCCAGCGCCTCGGCGCCGGGGGCTATGCCGCAGCGATCATCTCTGCAGCGGCGCTTATCCTGCTATTGCCGCTCCTCCATGTGCGAGACCTGGGAGGCGCCTGGCTGGCCGCCTTGGCGGTGCTCGGAGCCATCCCGGCGTTGGAGCTCGCCGTCGCCCTCGTCAACGCGTTCGTCACTCACAGCGTTCGGGCAGACACCCTTCCAGCGCTCGAGCTGGCGGGCGGAGTTCCTGCCGAGCATCGCACTCTCGTGGCGGTGCCGATGATGCTCACCAGCCCCGAGGCGATCCAGGAGCAGGTCGAGGGCTTGGAGATCCACTATCTCGCCAGTGTCGAAGGCGACGTCCATTACGCACTCCTGTCAGACTGGGTGGATGCGGATCGCGAGAGCGAGCGGGTCGATGCCGAACTCCTAGGCCTGGCAGCCGATGGGATCGCTAGTCTGAACCAGAAATATGGTCCAGCGCCCGGGGGAGACCGCTTCCTGCTGCTGCATCGCCGTCGTGTGTGGAACGACAGTGAAGGCCGCTGGATTGGCTGGGAGCGCAAGCGCGGCAAGCTTCACGAGCTGAACCGCCTGCTGCGCGGGGCGCAGGACACGACGTTCGTCGCCGCGCCCGAGGGACCGATCACCGTCCCGGAGGGCGTGCGGTACGTCATTACGCTGGATGCCGACACGCGCCTGCCGCACGACACGGTGCGCCGGTTGATCGGCAAGATCGCCCATCCCCTAAACCGCCCGCGCCTCGACGCCCAAAATCAGCGGGTGGTGCAAGGTTACGGGATCCTCCAGCCAAGGGTTACTCCCGCTCTACCTGTGGGTCATAGGGGCTCGCTGTTCCATCGGCTGTTTTCGGGAGCGAGCGGGATCGACCCCTATGCCGCCGCGGTCAGCGACGTCTATCAGGACCTGTTCGGCGAAGGCTCCTACGGGGGCAAGGGGATCTACGACGTGGACGCCTTCGAGGCGGCGCTTTCCGGGCGCGTGCCGGAATCAACGATGTTGAGCCACGACCTGTTCGAGGGGGTCTATGCGCGCACCGGTCTGGTGTCCGATGTCGAGGTGGTTGACGATGCCCCCACCCGTTACGACGTTGCGGCCCTTCGGCACCATCGCTGGGCCCGCGGCGACTGGCAATTGTTGCCTTGGATTCTTCGCATACCCGCAGGCAGGCGCCTCGCGCCGGAGCCGCTTCCGGTCATCGGCCGGCTGAAGATGCTCGACAATCTACGGCGGACCCTGACCGCGCCGGCGGCCGTGGCGGCGCTGTTCGCGGGGTGGGCCGCCCCCCGCAGCCATGCCATCGTCTGGACGCTGTTCGTGCTGGGCTCCGTCGTCGCGCCGGCGCTCATGCCGCTGATCGATGACCTGGCGCCGAGGACCGCCGGGATACGCACGCGAGACCGACTGAGAGGCATGGGCGCGGACCTCCGCGTCGCGACCGCCCGCGCCCTGCTGCTGGTCACACTCCTGCCTCACCAGGCCTGGCTCATGTCCGACGCCATCGTCCGGACGCTATGGCGACTGTTTGTCACGCGCCGCCGACTGCTGGAATGGGTGCCCGCAGCCCAGCTCGCCGTCGGCCTGCGGCTAGACGTCTCAGACTTCTATCGACGGATGTGGGGCGTATTGCCCCTGGCCTGCGCAGGCCTTGCGATTAGTGCGATCGGGTCCAGCGAGGCTTGGCCGCTGGGGGTCAGCATCTCTTTCGCCTGGCTGTTCGCGCCGTTGGTCGCTCAGCGGATCAGCCGAATCCAACCCTTGCCGGAAGCGGGCGAGCTGACCGCGGCCGACACGGCCGCGCTGCGCCTGACGGCGCGCCGGACCTGGCGCTACTTCGAAACCTACGTCACCGCGGCCGACAACCACCTGCCGCCGGACAACGTCCAGGAAGATCCCCCAGCCGTCGCCCACCGCACATCTCCCACCAATATCGGTCTCTACCTGCTCTCGACCGTCTGCGCGCGGGACCTCGGTTGGATCGGCGTCGGCGACGCCCTCGAGCGTATAGAGGCCACGTTGGCCACCTTGCACCGCATGGACCGGCGCCACGGCCACTTCCTCAACTGGTATGACACGCGCGATCTGCGCGCGCTGGAGCCGCTCTATGTGTCCACCGTGGACAGCGGCAACCTGGCTGGATGTCTGCTGACGCTCGCGGCGAGCTGCCGCGCGTGGCGGGGCCAGCCGCTCCCCCCGCAGGCGCGATGGGCCGGTGTGTGCGACGCCATCGACTTAGCCAGAGAGGAATTGGCGCCGCTCTGCGCGCCTTCTGTGGCCGCGCATCAGACCTGGGGGCGCCTGGACGAGGCGCTGCGGGACCTCGCGCGGACCTTGCGCCGAAGCGAGGAGGGAAAGGACGCCCGAACTTTGGACGATGTCCTGCGCGAATGGGCGGGGCTCGCCAGACCGCTGCAGGGTCTGCTGGCGGAACGCGAGGACGCTGCGGAGCTGGCCCATTGGCTAGCCGCGGTGGAGACGGGGCTCCGCAGCCATCTCCGCGATTTGGAATTCTCTGAGCTGGACCGCCGCCTCGCGGCGGCGGAAGCCGCCACGCGCCAATTGGCGCTGGAGATGGAGTACGGCTTCCTGCTCGATCAGGACCGCAAGCTGCTGTCGATCGGCTACCGCGTCGCCGATGGGGAGTTGGACGCCAACTGCTACGATTTGTTGGCCTCCGAGGCCCGGCTGGCGAGCTTCCTCGCCATCGCCAAGGGCGACGTGCCGGCGCGCCACTGGTTTCGACTCGGTCACGCGGTGACCCCCACGCCGGAGGGCGCGGCCCTGATTTCCTGGTCGGGGTCCATGTTCGAGTACCTGATGCCGTCTCTGGTGATGCGCTCGCCCGCTGGAAGTCTGCTGGAGCGGTCTCTGCGTGCGGTCGTCCGCCGCCAAATTGCTTACGGGCGGAGCCATGGGCGGCCCTGGGGCGTCTCAGAATCTGGGTTTAACGCGCGGGATCTCGAGTTCACCTATCAATACTCCAACTTCGGGATTCCGGGTCTCGGTCTCAAGCGAGGCCTCGGCGAGGACGCCGTCGTCGCACCCTATGCGACAGCGCTCGCGGCGATGATCGATCCGCGCGAAGCCGTCGCCAACTTCGAGGTCTTGACCGCAGCCGGCGCAAAGGGACGCCACGGCTTCTATGAGGCTTTGGACTACACGCCCGCGCGCGTGCCGGAAGGCACGCGGGTCGCGATCGTGCGATCGTTCATGGCCCATCACCAGGGGATGACGGTCACCGCATTGGCGAATACCCTACTGGGTGGACTGCTACGTGAGCGCTTCCACGCAGATCCCCTTGTGCAGGCCGCTGAGCTCCTCCTGCACGAGCGCATGCCGCGCGACGTCCGGCCGGCGACGGCTGCCGCCGAGCGCGCGGGCTCGCAATTGGCCGAGGCACCGGAACCGGTGCTCGGGCGCCACTACTCCACACCGCACGGCGCGAGTCCCGCGACCCACATTTTATCGAACGGTCGCTACAGCGTGCTGCTCACCGCTGCGGGAGGCGGCTACAGCCGCTGGCGAAGCCAGGCGCTAACGCGCTGGCGCGAAGATAGCGTGCGCGACGACTGGGGCGCTTTCATCTATCTGCGCGATGTGGCTAGCGAGCGCGTTTGGTCGACCGGCTATCAGCCTACCGCGGCCGAGCCGTCGGACTATGGCGTGACCTTCTTCGCCGACCGCGCGGAATACTCGCGCCGCGATGGCGACCTGGTGACTGAACTCGTGGTGCTGGTTTCCGCGGAGGATGACGGGGAGCTCCGACGCGTGACCTTGACCAACGCAGGCGACGTCGAGCGCGAAGTCGAAATCACCTCATATGGCGAGCTGGTCCTTGCGCCCGACGCCGCCGACGCCGCCCACCCAGCGTTCTCCAAGCTGTTCGTGGAGACGGAACACCATCCGGCGCTGGGGGGCGCCTTGCTTGCGACCCGTCGACGCCGGGCGCCGGAGGAGCCTGAGCTCTGGGCCGCCCATCTGGCGATCGTCGAAGGCGAGGCCCTCGGCAAACCGGAATTCGAGACCGATCGCGCCCGCTTCCTGGGCCGGGGCCGCGATGTCCGCGCACCGATCGCCGTCTTCGAAGGCCGCCCGCTGACCGGCCAGGCCGGCGCGGTGCTCGATCCGATCTTCGCGCTTCGGCGACGCGTGCGGATAGCCCCCGGCTCTACCGCCCAGGTGTCCTTCTGGACCTTTGCCGCTGGCACGCGCGAAGCCATTTTGGAGGTGTTGGATCAGCATCTTCACAGCGCAGCCTGCGAACGGGCTGCAGCCTTGGCGTGGACCCGGGCGCAGGTGCAGCTGCGCCATCTTGGCGTCACTCACCGCGACGCCGACAACTTCCAGCGCCTGGCCGGCCACCTGATCTACGCGGCGCCTGCGCTCAGGCCCCCGTCAGAGGTGGTGGCGGCGGGCGCCGGGGGGCAGCCGGACCTCTGGGCCCTTGGCATCTCAGGCGACCTGCCCCTGATCCTATTGCGGATTGACGACCTCGAACATCTCGCCACCGCCCGCGACCTGCTCCACGCTGCGGAATACTGGAAGCTGCAGCAGCTCCCGGTGGATGTTGTGATCCTGAATGACCACGCGACCTCTTACATCCAGGACTTACAGGGGGCGTTAGAGGCCTTGGTGCGCGTGACGCAATCCCGCCGCGCGCCAGACGAAGAGCCCGTATCGGGCGGGGTCTACGTGCTGCGTGGCGACCTCGTTTCGCCCGCGCTCCAGGCCCGGCTGTTGTCGGTGGCGCGGGTTGTGTTGTCAGCGCAGCACGGCCGGCTGGAAGACCAGCTTGACCGGCTACGGGACCGGCGCGAGTGGCCGCGGCCGCCTTTGGCGGCGCCGCAGGTTCCCGCTAGGCCGTTGCGCTCCTCGCCTGTCCCAGACCTGGAGGCCTACAACGGCATCGGCGGCTTCGCGCGGGAGGGCCGGGAGTATGTCGTTGTGCTCAGCCCTGGCCAGACCACGCCTGCGCCCTGGATCAACGTCGTCGCCAACCCAGTCTTCGGCTTCCAGATTTCCGCGGAAGGTTCGGGATACACTTGGGCCCTCAATAGCCGCGAGCACCAGCTCACCCCTTGGTCGAACGACCCGGTCGCCGATCGCGGCGGCGAGGCGTTGTACCTGCGCGACATGGAAACCGGCGAGATCTGGAGCCCGACCGCGTACCCAGTGCGGGATCCAGAGGCGACCTATGTCTGCCGCCACGGCCGCGGCTACAGCCGGTTTGAAGCCACGGTCGGCGACTTCGAGACGGAGCTCCTCGCCTATGCGCCGCTGCTAGACCCGGTGAAAATCCTGCGACTGAAAGTTCGCAATCTGTCCAACCGGCCGCGCCGGCTGTCGGCCTGCGCCTATGTGGAATGGGTCCTCGGCAAAAGCCGGGGCGCGATGGCGCCCTTCACGGTCACGCACGTCGATGAAGCGAGCGGGGCCCTGATGGCGCAGAACCGCTGGGATCCCAGCTTTGGGGAGCGGGTGGCGTTTCTGGACGCCTGTGGCCGCCAGACGAGCTGGACGGGCGATCGGCGGGAATTCATCGGCCGCAACGGCAGCCTGCGTCGGCCAGCGGGTCTGGCGGGCGGCGCGCTCTCCGGCCGAACAGGGGCCGCGCTCGACCCCTGTGGGGCCGTAGATGCGCCGCTGGCGCTCGCGCCCGGGGAGACGGGCGAGCTGGTCTTCCTCATCGGGGAGGGCGAGGACGCCGACGCCGCCCGCGAGCTGATCGCGCGTTACGGTCGGGCTGATTTGGATGAAGTCCTGGCGGAGGTGGACGCCTATTGGGAGCGTCTCCTAGGGGCCGTACAGGTGCAAACCCCCGACCCCGCCCTGGACCTGATGCTCAATGGCTGGCTGCTCTACCAGACCGTCGCGTCCCGCTTATGGGCGAGGGCCGGCTTCTATCAGGCGAGCGGCGCCTATGGCTTCCGCGATCAGCTGCAGGACGTGATGGCGCTGGTGCATGCGTCACCCGAAACCGCCCGCGAGCACTTGCTCAGGGCGGCGGCCCGCCAGTTCCCCGAAGGCGACGTGCAGCATTGGTGGCTGCCCCACTCCGGCCAGGGGGTCCGCACCCGCTTTTCCGACGACCGGGTGTGGCTTGCCTACGCGGTCGCGCATTATGTCGTCGCGACCGGAGACCGCACGGTGCTCGAAGAGCCCATCCCGTTCCTGGAGGGTGAGGCCCTTGAGTCGACGGCGGCCGAGGCGTTCTTCCATCCCGGAACCGGCGAGAGTGCCAGCCTCTTCGAACATTGCGCGCGGGCGCTCGACGCCAGCCTCCAGGTGGGGGGCCATGGTGCGCCGTTGATCGGCGGCGGCGACTGGAACGACGGCATGAACCGGGTCGGCCACCACGGTCGGGGTGAGAGCGTGTGGCTGGGCTGGTTCCTCCACCGCACCCTGACGGATTTCGCGCCGCTGGCGGCGGCTCGGGGGCAGGCGGCGCACGCAGAGCGCTGGGCTGCCCACGCCGAGGGCCTAAAGGCCGCGCTCGAGCGGAGCGCGTGGGGCGGCGACTGGTACCTTCGCGGCTGGTACGATGACGGCTCACCGCTGGGCTCTCCCAACAGCGACGAGTGCCGCATCGACGCCATTGCGCAATCGTGGGCCGTGCTTTCCGGGGCGGGGGAGCCGAACCGCGCGCGGCAGGCATTGGCCGCAGTAGAACGTGAGTTGATCGACGCCGACGCCGGCCTAGCACTGTTGTTTACGCCGCCCTTTGACAAGGGCACCAGAGACCCCGGTTACATCAAGGGCTACCCGGTCGGCGTGCGAGAGAACGGCGGCCAATATACTCACGCCGCGGTGTGGACGGCGATGGCCTTCGCAGCGGTGGGGGACGGCGACAGGACCGCGAGCCTGCTGGCCATGCTCAACCCGATCAATCATAGCCGCACGCCATCTGAGGCCCAGCGGTACAAGGTTGAGCCCTACGTGGTCGCCGCCGACATCTATTCGCACCCGGCGCACCTCGGGCGGGGCGGTTGGACCTGGTATACAGGCGCCGCCGGCTGGATGTACCGCGCGGGACTAGAGTCGCTTCTCGGCCTGCGGCGCCATGGCGGCGCCCTGCTGCTCGATCCATGCATTCCGCGGCACTGGCCAGGCTTCAAGCTCGTCTACCGGTTTGGCGCCGCCCGTTACGAGATGGAGGTGGAGAACCCCGACGGCGTCTGCCGGGGCGTCACCGAAGCCGTGCTGGACGGCGTGCGGCTGTGCGAGCGACCGTTGCGCGTACCCCTCAGCTCAGCAGAAGGCGTCCGGCGTCTGCGTGTCCGGCTGGGCGCCGTCGACCCGAAGGCTGGTGCGGCGTGACCCGCAGCGTGGATCGCCGGGCAGGACGCCCCGTCGCGGAGGCGGATCTGATCGATGTCTCGAGGCTAATCGACGCCTACACGGCGGTCCGCCCCGACCCGACAGATCCGGCCCAAGGCGTCGCCTTCGGGACCTCCGGCCATCGCGGCTCGGCGCTCGCGGGGACCTTCAATGAGGCGCATGTCGTGGCGATCTGCGCCGCTGTCTGTCGTCACCGCAAAGCCGCGAGCGTCCATGGACCGCTGTTCCTGGCCGGCGACACCCACGCGCTCTCGCAGCCCGCGCTCCGGACGGCCGTTGAGGTCTTCGTCGCCGCAGGCGTGACGGTGATGCTCGACGCCCGGGACGGCTACACGCCGACGCCTGCGGTGTCGCACGCCATCCTGCGCTACAACAAGGGGCGCACCTCAGGGCTGGCGGACGGGGTCATTCTCACGCCGTCTCACAATCCGCCCCAGGATGGCGGCTTTAAGTATAATCCGCCGCACGGCGGGCCAGCCGAACCTCAGATCACCGAGGCGATCGAGCGGCTCGCCAACGCTGCCCTTCCTACGGCGTTGAGGGACGTCGCGCGCGTTCCTTACGCCCGCGCGGCTCGGTCTTCGCATGCGGCGCGTTATGACTATCGTACTGCCTTCATCGCCGAGTTGCCTCAGGTGGTGGACCTTGGAGCGATCCGCGCCGCCGGGGTGCATATCGGGATCGATCCCTTGGGCGGGGCCAGCGCCGAGTACTGGCCTCTGGTCCTGGAGACCTATGGGCTGCAGGGCTCCGTCGTCAGCGAAGTGGTGGATCCGCAGTTCGCCTTCATGACCGCCGACCATGACGGCGAGACCCGCATGGATTGCTCCTCGCCCTATGCGATGGCCCGGCTCGTCGACCTGCGGGCGCGCTTCGACATCGCGTTCGGCAACGACCCAGATGCCGACCGGCACGGTGTGGTGACGCCTTCGGGGGGTCTGATGGAGCCGAACCGCTATCTGGCGGCGGCGGTCGCCTATCTGTTTGAACACCGTCCCGCTTGGCCTGCGGGGCTCGCGATCGGCAAGACCATGGTCACAAGCGCCCTCATCGACCGGCTCGCCGCCAGACTCCGGCGGCCGCTGGTTGAGACGCCTGTGGGATTTCGTTGGTTTGTCAATGGGCTTGCCGACGGCGCCCTGGGCTTCGCGGGCGAGGAGAGTGCGGGCGCGGTGTTCCGAAGGCTCGACGGGTCGCTTTGGACAACGGAGAAGGACGGTTTCAGCCTCGGGCTTCTGGCTGCGGAAATGCTTGCGCGAACCGGCCAGGACCCCAGCATGGTCTACACGTCGGTGGCCGACGCAATCGGCCCCTCCTACTATGAACGTCTAGATGCGCAAGCCACACTGGAGCAAAAGGCCTGGCTGCGAGGCCTCAGACCGCAGGATCTGCAACTTGCTGAGCTCGGCGGCGAGCCAGTGTTGTCGGTAGAGATCGCCAGCCCCCGCGGGGAGCCGTTCGGCGGCGTGAAGGTTAAGGCCAAGAGCGGGTGGTTCGCCGCCCGCCCATCCGGGACCGAGCCCCTCAACAAGATTTATGCGGAGAGTTTCGTCGGTCCGGATCACCTAGCGGTTATCCAGGGCGACGCCCAGCGGGCCCTGGCTACCTTGAGCGGTGGGCGCTGAATCCAAAACGCGACCCCTCAGATTCCCAGCGGGGCGGAGAAGATCGTAGCCGCTAAGCGCCAGCTGCTTGATGGGCGCGCCACATTGACAGGACATCGTCCGTCGATCGTGGCCAATGCCTGCGGCTTAGCCCGCCGCCGCCCGCCGCATGTGAATCAGACGGATTCGCTCACCCTCATCGCACCGGCAGTCGAGAAATCCGTGTTGTGGACAGGTGAGGCAGATCTCCTCGAGCCGCGCGCGCAGCGCCCTACGCCCGCGGTGGAGACGCACGTTGACGTTGTTGAGGGTCAGCCCAAGCGACGCGGCGACCCGGTCGCGGGGCTCGTCAAGTAGATCGACCCGCCAGATCAGTTCGCTGTATTCAGGCTTTAGCGTCGGCAGCAAACGATAGAGGCAGGAGCAGACGGCCGCTTCGATTTCAGGGTCCGGCGCGACGGCGAGCGCCTCAAGGTCAGCCGGGTCGCGCGGAGACTCTTTTCGGCGGGCCGCCCGCCGGTAATGATCCACCAGCGTCGTCGCTAGAACCCGGCTGAGCCAGCCGCGGACTGACTGCACGTCCCTGAGGTGCCTGGAGCGATCCAACGCACGAGCGATGAACTCCTGCAGCACGTCCTCCGCGTCATGTGGGTTCCCCAGCCGGCGACGCAGGAAGGTCAGAAAATCGCGATGACACTCGACGAGTTCGCGCCGGACGGCCGCGTCAGCAGCCGTCACCGCCGACAGGTTTTCATCGGGGTCGGATCCGGCGGCGGAAGAACGGTCGGGACGGGAGCTCATGGCGAATTCCTGTTTGCTCCGGCTGTGCGTCGCCTTGACATGGCTCAAGGCCTGGCACGACGCCAATTGCGACTAGTCGAAGGCCGCTCCCCGCACGGGCGGGGATTGGCTCCTGTGGCCAGGACGTGCGGTTTAGGACGCTTGATCGCCCTCATTGTTACATCCCCGCCAGAGCCGAGCTAACGGGGCGATCGCGCCGCCGGTGTAAGGCGCGCCAGGCTCTCGCGTCATAAGAATGCGTCTGCGTCATCGCTGGTCGCGAACGCAGCCATTGAAGGAGGCCAGCCATGGCAGAACCTGACACGACGAGCGGCCGGGATCGCGGACCGATTACCTTTGAAGTGGTCAAGGAAGCCTACGGGTGGGCGGTTCGGCGCGATCACCAGATGATGACGCCATGCTGGTGCAAGGCGGTCGCTGTAGATCAGGCCCAAAGGATGGTCGATGTGCTGCGCCAGCATGGCGAGCGTGCGGAGATGCGCGTGAGCGATATCGAGGAATAGATGCTGTGGAGCTCGAGTAAAAGAGGACTTTCACCGATGACTACCTGAGTCCGTAGACGGAGCGATGGCCCTGTACGGCGGTGGCCGTCTCGATCTCCAGCGGGCCGTTGTAGCGGACAGGTTGGCGAACAGTCTGCGATCCGTCGTTCTGATAGCGCGTTCCGGCTCTCGAGGAGCGGCGACGCCGATAGCCCGTAGGCTTGTAATGTAACGCGCGCCGCGCGTCTGATCAGCGCCGGGGGCGGCGAGGAGGGTCTATGTTCGGTTCGAGTGAACTCATCAGTCGCCGCGCTGTGCTGGCGGCCGGAGGGGGTCTGGGGCTCTCCGCCGCACTTGCACGTGCGGCGCCGGCCTACGCTCGGACCAGCGTCGTCCAGGCCGCGCTCGCTCCTGTCGCGGGAACGAGGGGCGAGCGCGCTCTAGACCTTGAGATCGGTCACTTCCAGCTGATGGTCGGAGATCGCCCCGGCCGCGCCATGGCCATCAACCAGACGATCCCAGGCCCGCTGCTGCGTTTTCGGGAGGGTGAGGAAGCCGTCCTGCGGGTCACAAACCGACTCGAGGAAATTGCGTCCATCCATTGGCATGGGATCATCCTGCCGCCCGCGATGGATGGCGTCCCGGGTGTGAGTTTCGGTGGCATCGCGCCGGGCGAAACCTTCACCTATCGCTTCCCGCTGCTGCAAAGCGGCACGTACTGGTGCCACAGCCATTCCGGGGGACAGGAATTGCTGGGCGTCTATGCCCCGTTCATCATCGACCCTGCCGCCCCTGAGCCGTTCGCCCACGAGCGCGACTACGTCGTGATGCTGTCGGACTGGAGCTTCGAGCCGCCGGAGCAGATCATCAAGCACCTCAAGAAGCAGGCGGGGTACTACAACTACCAAAAGCGGACGGTCCCGGACCTGTTTCGGGATGCCGCGCGCGATGGTTGGCCAGCGACCCTTAGGGAGAGGATGAGTTGGACCAAGATGCGCATGGACCCGACAGACTTCGCCGATGTCACCGGCTACACCTACACCTATCTCGTCAATGGCCTGACAGCGGATGCGAACTGGACTGGCCTATTCACCCGCGGCGAGCGCGTGCGGCTTCGGTTCATCGCCGCCGGCGCGATGACTTATTTCGACATCCGCATCCCTGGCCTGAAGATGACCGTGGTCCAGGCGGACGGGCAGAATGTCCAGCCCGTCGATGTGGATGAGTTCCGGATCGGGCCCGGCGAGACGTTCGATGTCATCGTCAGGCCTGCTGACCAGGCCTATACCCTGTTCGCAGAGGCGATGGACCGCAGTGGCTTTGCGCGCGGCACGCTCGCGCCGCGCGCCGGAATGACAGCGCCCATCCCGCCCCGTCGCAAGAGGCCGCTGCGCACCATGGCCGACATGGGCATGGACATGTCGGGAATGGAGATGTCCGGCGACATGGCGGGCATGCCCGGCATGTCCAATGCGACGGCGTCCCCCAAAGCGCCCGTCATGGACATGGCTGGGCACGCGGCGGGCGACATGGCCGCCGTGGAACGTAATCGTGCGGCGGTCGGGTCTCAGGTCACGAGCCCGCACGCCCATGGCGCGGTGGCGGCGAACGGGGCCTCCAGCGCCCTGGCGAGCATGGGAACGCCGCTCGCCGCCAAGCCAGGCGTGGCGCCCACGTTCATCCATGGGCCCGACACGCATGGCGTCGGGAACTCCTCCGTAGCGATGGTGGCGCGCAACCGCCTCCACGAACCGGGCTCCGGCTTCGACGATCCCGCGGCGCGGGTGCTGGTCTACGCCGACCTGCGAAGCGTGACGCCGCAGGAGGACCAGCGCACGCCCACACGCGAGATCGAGCTGCACATCACAGGCAACATGGAACGCTACATGTGGTCCTTTGATGGAAAGAAGTACTCGGAGGCCCGCGCGCCCATCCCCTTTGCCTACGGCGAGCGCCTGCGCCTGGTGCTGGTCAATGACACCATGATGGAGCACCCCATCCACCTGCACGGCATGTGGATGGAGCTGGAGAACGGTGCGGGAGCCCATCAACCTCGGAAGCACACCGTCAGCGTCAAGCCGGCCGAGCGCCTGACCGTCGCCATCACCGCCGACGCGCCCGGCCAGTGGGCCATGCATTGCCATCTCCTGCTGCACATGGAGATGGGGATGTTCCGCGTCATCGAAGTCTCTTCGCCCCCTCAGTAGGAGATCCCGATGCGTTCGGCCGCTCTTGCCATCGCCCTCCTGGCAGCCCCTGCCGTAGTTCACGCGCAGGAGGCACCCCCTTTGCCCGGCGCCGGCATGCCCTCCGGAATGGCTATGCCGGCCACCTCCAGTCGTGCGCCGCCCGCCCCTTCGGATCGAGGTCCCCAGACGCTGCCCAATCTCGCTGAGCGCGAGGGGTGGCCGCAGCCTACGGCCGATAGCGCCAACTACGGGTACTTTCTCGCCGACCTCCTTGAGTACCGAGAGAGCGGCGACCCAGGCGTGATCCGCTGGGACGTCTTCGGCTGGTATGGGGACGATGTGAAGCGCCTGTGGGTCAAAAGCGAGGGCGCGCAGAGCACGTCGAAACGTGCCGACAGCGAGCAAGAGGCCCAGCTACTCTACGGTCAACTCATCGCCCCGTTCTTCGATTTCCAAGCCGGCGTGCGATACGCGCGGCGCTCGGGGCCAGGTCCAGACCGGTCGCGCGTCTACGGGGTCATTGGTCTGCAGGGCCTCGCACCGTATCGCTACGAACTGGAGCCGGCTGTGTTCGTCAGCGAAGATGGCAAGGTCTCGGCCAGAGTGACCGCGTCCTATGACATCTTGCTGAGGCAGCGCCTGATCCTTCAGCCCCGCATTGAGGCAAACGCCGCGCTTCAGGCAGATCGGAGCTTCGGCGTCGGCGAGGGCCTCAACGACACAGAGATCGGCGCCCGCCTTCGCTACGAGCTGCGCCGTGAGCTGGCTCCGTATGTCGGCGTCTCCTGGCGACAGACCTACGGCAGCACAAAGAGAATGGCGCGCGCCGAGGGCGAGCCGACGAGCAACCTGTCCGTCGTCGTGGGGGTTCGGGCGTGGTTTTGAGCCAGTCAGCCGCCTGGCCCACTCGCGGCCGTTCGTCGGGCGCCTGGAAGCGGGCCCTAGCCCTTCCTGCGTTCAGCAGCGTCGATTTCGCGCTGGATGAAAAAGTTCAACGCTGTTCGCAACGTTGCGACCGCGGCGAGTTGGCCGATCTCCGTCCATGTCGGCGCGACCGCGGTCCGCATCACATCCGCCGCCAACAGAAACTCAAGGCCCAAGGCCAGAGAGCGGGCAAGACGGAGGCGGGGCCCCTCGCCAGGGCGGTCAGCCTCCGCGTTCCGCTTCCAAGTGCGTTCCACGGTTCGCCAAAGCGCACCCAGAACCGCTGCGGCGATGACAGCCACGGCGATAGCATCCGTGAACAGCGCCATCGTCACTGTAGCGTGCTGCAGCCAGGCAGACAGTGGCTCGACAAACGCCATGCTCATCAGTTTTTCCCCCATTATTCAAAACCCCAAAGGAGATATAAATGACTACTATACTTAAACTTGGTCGCTCCGCCGTTCTTTTGACGGCATCGGTTGCCGCTCTCGCGATTACCGGCTGCAACAAGAAGGCGGACGAGGTCCGTGCAGTCGCGGTGGACGCGGCAGCTGTGGCCACCGACACCACAACGCCCGCTACGGCGGCGCCCCATGGCGAGACCGAGGCCGACACGCGCGACCAGGGCCACAAGGAAGGCATGCAGATGGAGCGAGACGCCCACGCCCAAGGCATGGGTATGCAGAAAGACGCCCAGGGCTCAGGCATGTCGTCTCGCGCCAGCCCGCCGCCGATGAAGGATGACAGCATGCCGATGCCTCCCCCGGCCAAGGCCGACCCGCCTATGACGGCCGCCCCCCCGATGAAAGATCATATGTAAACGCTGCGGCTCACAGAAAACAACCAGTCGCGCCGCCTGAGGGCGGCGCGATCCCTTCACCTTCCCACCGCGGACCTTAGGGTCCCGTGCAGGTGCCTCACACCCGCGATTTGGCGCGCTTGAGGTGAACGACGCACCTCCTCCAGATTCAAAATCACGCGCCCATCGATCGCACCGCGTTCCGAGGATCGAGCCCCGGACGGTGATCCGCTTGAGGACCGTGTCAAAGCCCGGCATGGCCGACCATGACCAGGGTCACGTGCGGCCCAGCGCGCCGAGCTGTCCGAAGACGGCCGACGAGACGCGGCTCGCCGATGACACGAATTTCGCTGCGGCGCCGCGGTCTGGTCACGCAACGGCGGCGTCACCTACCGGATCGGTCGCCCCCTCGAAGCCGGGCGGGGCATGCCGCGTAACTACAAGGCCTCTGGCTTCGGGGGCGATACCCCCCAGGTGGACTTCGCCCACAACGAGCAGACGAATAGCATACACGTTAGCTAGAACGACCTGCCCCGCCACCTGTTCTAGGCTGACACGCGTCTACGCAATCGCCTCTTTCCCTTGATCCGCGTAATGGCCTGACGGCGCGAGCGTCCTTAACTGAAACCATTGTTTTGGAGCGAAGTCATGAAGTCTCTTATCGTTACGATTACCGCCGCTTGTGCCCTGTTCTCGGCCAGCTACGCCCTGGCCGACGGGCCGCCGGCGAAGACGCCGCCTCCTAAGGCGGCTGCTGCGCAGCATGAGATGTGCGGCGGGATGATGGGCGGCAAGATGCCTGCCGGCAAAGGTCAAATGGGCGGCATGAAGGGGCCGGACGGCAAGCCCATGTCCAAAGCCGAGATGGATAAAATGCACAAGATGTGCGGCGAGATGATGATGGGCCACGGCGGCATGGGCCACGGCGGAATGGGCCAGCCCAAGGCGGGCGCTCATCCGCCGGCCGGGTCCCCGACTACGCCCCCGATGGCCGGCAAGCCGAGCGCTCACGACGACATGTAGCACCTCCGATCGGCGCGGAGAACGCTCGGGGCGGCCGCGGGACGCACGAGGCGCCCCGGACCTGAAGTGGGCCGTGAGGACACGGCCCACCTGGACCACTAGTCCCGGATCGGTGGCTCTGGCGCGTGGTGTTTCGCTGTGACAGCCAGATAGAGCAGAGGCAGGAGGAAAATGCGCATGGCCGCAGATGAGCCCGACGACAACGCTCTGACGAGACGTATTGCTGCCCCATCGTCGGCGCCCAGCTGTGGCCAGGGCGCACCGCCTGCCGGCTCACATCGACCGCTCATACTCAGCCCAGCCGTTTGGTGGCCCGCTGTGGACGCGCAGACGATCGCGGCCGGGAGGGGTAGCTGATGACCCACTCGCCGCCCAACCCGTTGTGGGGGGAGGGATCGCTTGAAAGCCTAGCGATCGGCACCATCCGCACGCTAGCGATGGATGCCGTGCAAAAGGCGAATTCGGGCCATCCGGGAACGCCGATGGCGCTGGCGGCGGTGACCCACACCCTATGGCGAGACTTCCTGCGTTACGACCCGGACGCGCCCGATTGGCCAAACCGTGATCGCTTCGTTCTGTCAGTTGGTCACGCCTCAATGCTTCTCTACGCCGTCTTACACTTGGCCGGAGTCAAGGAGATTGACGCTGACAGAATGCCAACGGGGAAGCCGGCGGTCAGCTTGGAGGATATCAAGCAGTTCCGGCAGTTCGGCTCCAAGACGCCGGGCCATCCCGAATACCGGATCACCACGGGCGTCGAGACGACCACTGGTCCGCTCGGCCAAGGCTGCGGAAACTCCGTTGGCATGGCGATTGCGGAGTGTGCGCTGGCCGCCCGCTTCAACCGCGACGGCTTCAACCTGTTCGATCACGACATCTATGTGCTGTGCGGGGACGGCGACATGATGGAGGGAGTCTCATCCGAGGCGGCGTCCCTCGCCGGGCACCTTGGGCTCTCGAACCTGTGCTGGATCTACGACAGCAATCATATCTCAATCGAAGGATCGACCAAGCTCGCCTTCACCGAGGACCTCGGCAAGCGCTTCGAGGGCTATGGTTGGAAGGTCGTCCATGTTGAGGACGCCAACGACACCGCCGCGCTCGCAAGTGCGTTTGACGTGTTCGGGGCGACCGACGATAGGCCCACGCTGATCGTGGTGCAGTCCGTGATCGGATGGGGGAGCCCAAGGGCCGGCAACGAGAAAGCGCACGGCGAGCCGCTAGGCGAGGACAACGTCCGCGCCACCAAGAAGGCCTACGGGTGGCCGGAGGACAGCCAGTTCTTCGTCCCGGACGGCGTGGCAGAGGCGTTCCAGGCGGCCATTGCGGAGCGCGTCAGGCCGGCGCGGAAGGCCTGGGAGGCGACCTTCGCGCGTTACCGCAAGACCTTTCCGATGGAAGCCGCACAGATCGACCTGCTCCGTGAAGGCAAGCTGCCCGGTGGCTGGCAGGCCGCACTTCCGAGCTTTCCGACAGACGCCATAGGCCTTGCCTCGCGTGACAGTGGTGGCAAGGTGCTCAACGCCATTGCGCCCCACGTCCCGCTGCTCATGGGTGGTTCTGCGGACCTATCGCCATCGACCAAGACAAAAATGACCTTCGAGGGGGCAAGCTCGTTCGAGCGCGGTGATCCTGCGGGCCGCAACCTGCACTTCGGCGTGCGCGAGCACGCGATGGGCTCGATCGCAAACGGCATGGCGCTGTCCTATCTGCGCCCTTACTGCTCCACGTTCTTGGTTTTCGCCGACTATATGCGCGCACCGATCCGGCTGGCGGCGATCATGGAATTGCCGGTCACCTTCGTGTTCACACACGACAGCATTGGCGTCGGCGAAGACGGTCCAACCCACCAACCGGTTGAGCATCTCGCGACATTGCGGGCCGTTCCAGGGCTGAACACGATCCGCCCGGGCGACGCCAATGAAGTGGTGGTAGCGTGGAAGGTCGCGCTCGAGCACAGCAACGTGCCGACCGCGTTGGTGTTGTCTCGTCAAGCGATCCCAACGCTCGATCGTAAGCGGTATGCCGCGGCAGAGGGCTTGCAGAAGGGCGGCTACGTCCTTGCCGAGTGCAAGGATGGCGATCCCGAGATCATCCTGATCGGTACCGGAAGCGAACTGCCGCTGGTCGTGGCTGCCCACGAAAAACTGCGCGCGGAGGGTGTGCGTTCGCGGGTGGTTTCGCTGCCAAGTTGGTATCTGTTCGAGATGCAGGACGATGCCTATCGCAAGCACGTCCTTCCCGACGCGGTACGCGCAAGGCTCGCCGTCGAGCAGGCTGGCTCGCTCGGCTGGGACCGTTATGTCGGGAGTGACGGCGACACGATCACGATGAAGACGTTCGGCGCCTCGGCGCCGTTGGCCATACTCCAGGAGCATCACGGCTTCACCATCGAAAATGTCTGCGCGATCGCGCGTCACATTATCGGGAAGCACTCATGACCAGTCGTTTGAAAACACTTGGCGAGGCCGGACAAGCGGTCTGGCTCGACTTCATCGATCGCCGGTTCCTGTCCGACGGCGGCCTGCGCAAGCTCGTTGAGGAAGACGGGCTCACCGGCGTCACCTCGAATCCGTCCATCTTCGAGAAGGCGATGGGTCACGGCGATGCCTATGACGCGGGTTTCCGAGCGATCGCCGGCGGAGCCGAGGCCACCGCGCAGGACCTCTACGAGAGCCAGGCCATCAGCGACGTTAAGGCCGCGGCAGCGGACCTGCGCCCCGTCTACGACAGGCTCCGCGGCAAGGACGGCTACGTCAGCCTCGAGGTTTCGCCGGATCTCGCCGACGACGCCACGGCGACCGTCGCGGAGGCACAGCGGCTATGGGCGACCGTCGACGAGCCCAACCTGATGGTCAAGGTCCCCGGCACCAAGGCTGGCGCGACCGCCCTTCGGACACTGGTCGAGGCGGGGGTCAACGTCAACGTCACCTTGCTGTTTTCGCTCGGCGCCTACCAAGCGGTTGCGGACGCCTTTCTGGCTGGGCTCGAGGCGCGCGTTCAGACGGGCGATCCCATCGACCGAATCGCCAGCGTCGCCAGCTTTTTCGTCAGCCGCATCGACACGCAGATCGACCAGGCCATCGATGCGCGGTTGGGGGCAAAGGATCCGCAGAGCGCTGACCTCGCGGCGCTCCGCGGCAAGGTCGCCATCGCCAACGCTAAGGTCGCTTACGCCTGGTATCGGACATTGCTTGCGAGCGGGCGCTGGCAGGCGCTCGCAAAAAGGGGCGCAATGCCCCAGAGGCTGCTGTGGGCCTCCACCGGCGTGAAGGATCCCGCCTACGCCGACACGCTCTATGTGGACTCACTTATCGGGCCGTGCACGGTCACCACCCTGCCACCCAAGACGCTGGAGGCTTTCCGCGACCATGGCGCGGTCCGCCCGACGCTCACCGAGGGCGTCCAGGGCGCGCAAGGCGTGCTCTCGGAAGCAGACCGCCTCGGCCTCGACATGGACGCGGTCACCCGCGGCCTTGTTCAGGAGGGCGTAAAGCTGTTCGCAGAGGCCACGGACGCCCTGCTCGGCGCCGTCGCCGCGAAGCGCAAGACGCTTCTCGGCGATCATCAGAACCCGCACCAGGCGCCCCTGACGAACAACCCACAGGCGTCCGCCGCCGCAGGCCCGAAATGAGGAAACCAGCGCCATGCATCTAGCGGTCATCGGTCTGGGCCGGATGGGGGCCAATATCGCGCGGCGGCTGATGCGCGGAGGGCACACCGTCGTCGGCTTCGATCGCAACCCACCTCTCATCGAGGCAATCGCAGGGGAGGGCGCAATCGCTGCGTCATCGCTGGAGGACGTCGCCGCCAAACTGGCGTCCCCGCGCATCTTCTGGCTGATGCTGCCGGCGGGCCAGGCCACCGAGGACACCATTCAGACGCTGACGGGGTTCGCCGAGCCAGGCGACATCATTATCGACGGAGGCAACAGCTTCTACAAGGACGACATCCGACGGGCCAAGGAGCTTCAGCAGAAGAGCCTTCACTACGTAGATGTCGGCACGTCAGGCGGAGTCTGGGGCCGGGAGCGCGGCTACTGCATGATGATTGGCGGGGACAAGGCGACCGTCGCTCTGCTTGACCCGATCTTCTCAACCCTGTCGCCGGGGCTCGGCACCATTCCGCGCACACCGGCCCGCTTGGAACAGGAGGGTGAGGATCCGCGCGCTGAGCAGGGCTACATTCACGCGGGTCCCGCTGGCGCCGGCCACTTCGTCAAGATGGTCCACAACGGAATCGAGTACGGGTTGATGCAGGCTTATGCTGAAGGGTTCGATATCCTCAAGGGCAGGGCGTCGGACAGGCTGCCTGAGGACGAGCGCTTCGAGCTCAATCTGACCGACATCGCCGAAGTTTGGCGGCGCGGCAGCGTCATCTCCTCCTGGCTGCTCGACCTCACCGCCGCGGCCTTGGCCAAGGACCAGATGCTGAGCCCGTTCTCGGGCCGGGTCTCCGACTCGGGTGAAGGGCAGTGGACAGTCGACGCGGCGATGGAGGAGGCGGTCCCGATCAACGTCCTCTCCGCGGCGCTGTTCGCGCGCTATCGCAGCCGGGTGGAGCATACATTCGCCGATCAGGTCCTTTCGGCGATGCGCTTCGGGTTCGGCGGGCACGTCGAGATGCCGCAATGAGTAAGGCCCGGCGTTCGGCTGCGCATGGGCCATGCGACGGGCGGCTTGCTACCATCGTGGGAAGCCCCATCTGACGGGGCGTCAGGCCATCACAGTTGGAGATTTCAATGCTTAGCTATCGAGTGGACGACCTTAGCTGTGGGCACTGTGTCCAGGCAGTAACCGCAGCCATCAAGGCGCTGGATCCAGCCGCGGACATCGCCATTGACCTTGCCAGCAAGCGGGTCGACGTGCGGTCTGACCGCGAGCAGTCCGCTGTGGCGGGGGCGATCAGCAAGGCTGGCTATACGCCGGCTTTCTACGAACAGGACGAGGCGGCGGCGCCCAGCAGCGGCCCTTGCTGCTGCGGCTCGCGCCGCTGAATCGCAAGGAGATGACAGAGATGCTGACCCGTCGATATCTGCTGGCCGCCAGCGTGGCGCTCGTGTCCGGAGCACCCGCCCTCGCGGCGAGCCCGACCCCTGTGACGGTCTATAAGACCGCCAGCTGCGGCTGTTGCAAGGGCTGGATCACCCACATGCGCCGGGCGGGCTACCTCATCAAGGAGGTGGTCGTGGAGGACGTCAGTCCGCTCGGACGCAGACATGGCGTACCATTCGAGCTGTCGTCATGCCATCTTGCGACAGTCGGCGGCTATGTCGTGGTCGGCCACATTCCGCCGGCCGACATCGCGCGCTTGCTGCGCGAGAAGCCGAAAGCCCTGGGCATCGCCGTTCCCGGCATGCCGTTCGGGTCCCCCGGCATGGAGTCCCCAAAAGGGGAGGTCGAGGCCTACCAGACGCTGCTACTCATGCCGGGAGGCAAGACGCGGGTCTTCGCGCGGCACGGCTGATCTAAGCGTGAGTGGCGGCGCTGCCGTCGCAAGGGACGCCTACCCCGCAGCAGGGCTGAGCGGATTGCGCCAGATCTCCAACGCCTCGTCGGTCGCGCGTATCGAGGCGGGGCCGGAAGGCTCGCGGCCGGCGAGCGCCCGGATGGCGTCGATGGTCTCGGGGACAACAATGGCCTGATTGTCCACCATATAGGTATAGAACACCTCGTCGCCCTCTACGCGCAGCATGTCGGACCAAAGCGCAACCTCGTAGAGATCGCCCCGGGGGCGGCCGAGGTCCGCCATCAGCTCCTTCACCGAGTTGATCGCAGCTAGGCCATAGCTGTCGGGCATGAGGAAAATGCGGGGCGAAGCGCGGAAGGCGTCCAGCACCTCCTCCTTCTGGGCGCTTCGGGAAAGCTGAACCGACCAGTAGTGGAGGTGGGCGATCGTCTCGGGAACCTTGACGGCCATCGTCAGCACATCGAGGTCGGGATCGACCGTCTGAGCATCCGGACCTTGGTGGCTCGGGATCTCCGGTTCCGGCACCAGAGTGTTGATGATACCGCCCAGGTGACTCTCCCATGGGTCGGTGGCGCGCCGCATAAGCGTGCCGCGAGCGCGTCGGAGCAGCCCAGCCCGCTTCAAGGCGGTCAAGGTCCGCACGGTCGCTGTCGTATTGCAGGAGACGACCCGGGTCGCGTCGAGGCCGACTGCGCTTTCATAGTTGGATTCTGCGACGAAGGAGTGACCGGTTACGCCGTGCTTCTCGCCGCCCTGCACGATGAACTTTCGCCCGAGTTGGCGGTAGACGGGCACATTCACGGCGGCGATCCGCTTCGGCGTGCAGTCCACGACGACGTCCAGGGATTCGAGCAGGTCCTGCAGGCGCCCTTCCACAGGAATTTGGCTTGTCGCAAGGTGCTCATGCGCTTCGTTCGTGGCGGCGAACAAGGGGATGCCTTTGCGGTGCAGCGCGCGTGTACGCCAGTCGGCGGCGACGTCGGAGACCCCCACCAGGCGCATGTCCGGCTGGGCGCGCACAGCGTCAGCCACACGCTTGCCGATCACCCCATAGCCGTTCACGCCGACCCGAATCTTGCCTGCCATTTTCGCACCTCCTCCTTTTCCGATAAGATAGCCGTTGGGTCCGCCCGGGCGGTGCGATTTGGGCGCTAGGGCGGAGCCTTGATGCTTTCTGTTTGCCCCCGGTGCTGTAACGGACGCTCAGTCACAGCGTCTCTTACGTCTCGCCTTCAAAGACGCGCCGCGTTCCGGCTAGAGGCGTCGTATGGTTCAGGATCTCACCTGCATATGCACACTGTTCCGTCGCCGTCCCGCCCCTCTGGCCTGAGAGCCGCCGCCGTGGCCGCTTTAGCTCTCGCGGCCACGGCGCCATCCCCCATCGCCCTCGCACAGGTATCCGCACAGGATCACGCCGCGCATCACCCACCAGCCGCGGGTGCAACCTCGGACGCCGGTGCTGGAATGAGCGGAATGAAGTCGGCCCCGGGCTCGACCGCGGGCGCCGGCCCGGCACCAGCGCCCGCGGCCGGGGGCGGGATGGGCGGCATGATGGGGGACATGATGGGCACCTCCGGCATGGGCGGCGGCTCGGGTGAAGGCGCGGCCGGCTGCTGTGGCCCAATGGGACCCAAGCCCTTCTATGCGTCCATGATGGACTTCCCGAAACTGACCGATGAAGCGCGCGCGCGGATCCGACCTGAAGCGCTTACGCGGCTGGGATCGGGCTCGCAGGCTGTAACCGCGGGACAGGCTGCTCTGCATCGCGCTCAGGCCTCCAATGACGCTAGCGCGGCGCTCACCGCCTTGCGCGATATCAGGGGCGGCCTGTCCCTGGCGCAAAGCGGCGCCGGAGCGCTCAAGGCGCTCGACGAGGGCCAGTCGCCCGCGCGGGCCGCCCTGACCTGGTTCCGACGGGAGATGGCGCTGCCGCCAGCGGACCATTCAGGAATGGCCGGCGGTTTCCGCGGCCTATCCTGGCTGCACGCACTGTTCATGGTTCTTCTGACCGCCGCCCTCGCGGCGGCGCTTTGGGTTCAGTGGACGCGCGCCCGTCGCGTTGGGACGCTTGCCCAACGGCTGACGCCAGGCGCTCCACCTACGCCCTCGGCAAGGACCGGCGGCGCCGATGCGCCGGTTCCAGCGGTTGCTGCGGCGGCCAAGGCGGCGGAGGGGGGGGTGCCTCCCCGGCGCCCCTGGCTCGGCGTCTTACGTGTCAAGGCGATCTTCGAGGAAACACCTGGGGTGAAGACTTTCCGGCTGATGGAGCCGAACGTCGGGCCGTTCCCATTTACCTTCTTACCGGGGCAGTACGCGACAGTGACGTCGGAGATCGATGGCAAGAAGGTCCGCCGGTCCTACACGATCTCCTCGTCGCCCAGCCAGCGGGACTACATCGAACTCACCGTCAAGCGCGAGCAATACGGCCTGGAGTCACGCCATCTCCACGACCACGTGGACCCTGGCGACCTCATCGAGGTGGCCGCGCCCGCTGGTAGCTTCTTCTTCACCGGACAGGAGGCGGAAGGCATTGTCCTGATCGCGGGCGGGGTTGGCATCACACCCATGATGAGCGTGCTGCGTTACCTGACCGACCGAGCCTACCCACACGACATTTTCCTGCTCTACGGCGTACGCACGCCCGCCGACATCATCTTCCGTGAGGAACTGGCGCATCTTGCGCGCCGGCACCCGAACGTGCACGTCACGAGCATCGTGGCCCAGCCGGAGGGCAGCGACTGGAGCGGTCCGGTCGGGTTCATGACGCCCGAGTTCATCAGTGCGGCGGCGCCGGAGATCGTCCGCCGCCGAGTTCACCTCTGTGGCCCGCCCGCGATGATGGACGCGGTCAAAGGTGTCCTCCAACAACTTGGCGTGCCCGACGATCAGGTAAAGACGGAGGACTTTGCTCCTCCCAAAGGCGGGCCGGTTCTTGAAACCCAGCCTCCGCCGGCCGTGGTCGCGGGCGTCGTCGATGTGGCGCCTTCCTCTCCCTCCGCCCCCCCGTCCGCGCAATCGACGGTCACCTTCTCGAAGTCCAACAAGTCCGGACGCCTGGCCCCCGATCAGTCGGTGCTGGAAGCCGCCGAGGCGATCGGCGTGGCCATCGACTACGAGTGTCGCGTGGGGATTTGCGGACGGTGCAAGGTGCCGCTCCGGGAGGGATCCGTGACCATGGAGGTTCAGGACTCCCTCACAGAGGAAGACAAGCGCGACGGGATCATCCTTGCCTGCCAGGCGAAGTCCGTCGGCGACCTCGTCGTGGGTGCATGACATGACGCGCAGTGAGAAGGTCATCGTCGAAGGACTGTTGAGCGCGATGGCGCTCACCGCGCCCGCTTTTCTGTTCCACTCCGCCCCGCGGTTCCCCGGCAGCTTGCCGGGCAGTGTCCTGGGCATCGCAGCGGCACTTCTCTTCGTGGCCTTGCTCACCTACACGCTGGTCAAGCGCCAGGGGCGGGTCAAGGCGCTCGTCACCGGACGCGTATCCCTAGGCCAAGTGCTGACCTTCCACGTCTATGCCGGCGCGATCGGGGCGGTCCTGGGCGTCCTACACTCTGGTCACAAGTTGGAAAATCCCCTGGGCATCGGACTTATGGTCTCGATGCTCCTCGTCGTCGCCAGCGGCTTTGTCGGACGGTACTTCCTGGTCGAGCTCGGCCAGGATTTGCGGGATCAACAACGCCAGCTTTCTGTGCTGCGCGATCGCTACGACAGCCTCGCCCTGGCCGCCGCCGGACTCAAGGATGAACTCGTAGTCGATCCCTCCGGCCTCAGAATGGATCACCTGCTGGGCGCCATTTCCGATCTGGAGTTCGCCATCGGCGCACGAGACACTTTGAAGCGCTCGCTCAATGGGTGGGTGGTCATCCACATCCTCGCCGCCATCGTTATGTACACGCTGCTCTCGCTCCACATCTGGTCTGGCGTCTACTATGGACTGAGGTGGCTCCCATGAAGATGCCGGGGCCGATCTACGCGGCGCTGAGCGTATTCGGCATGGTCTTGGTCGTTGGGGTCGTGTGGACGCTTTGGCAGGGTGGCGGTCACGCCTTGCCCGGATGGACCGGCGCGGTGCGGCCGGGCGCCTTATCGGAAGCCCACGCTTTCCTGGGCGACAAGTGTGAAAGCTGCCATGCACCGGTCAAAGGCGTGACGGCGCAGAAGTGCGTCACCTGCCATGCGCCAGCGCAGGAGTTGCTAATGAAGCCGGCGACTGCGTTCCACCAAAACATTGGGGATTGTAAAGGCTGTCACGTCGAGCACCAGGGTCGCGACGTCCGGGCTATCAAAATGGATCACGCTGTGCTCGAAGTGATGGCACAACAACGCGATGGCGGCTCGGGGAGCTTGCAGTGCGCCACCTGCCATTCCCTCCAAGATCCTCATGGCGGCTTCTTCGGGAAGCAGTGCGCCAGTTGTCACCAGACCGAGAGCTGGGAGATCAAGAGCTTTCTCCATCCGAGCCCCAAATCCACCGACTGCGCGCAGTGCCACAAAGCACCGCCGAGCCACTACATGATGCACTTCGAAATGATGGACCGTTCGATCTCGGGCCAGAAGGGGGCTCGGGTCGAACAGTGTGAGCTCTGTCACCAGACCGACTCGTTCAACAACATCAAGGGCGTTGGCATGGTGAAGGTGCATTGATGACCGAGCCTCTCGCGATCGCCGCCCACCGGCGTCTGGACGGCGGTGGATGAGTCGCAGCGCGCGCCTTTGCGCGTCACCAGAGCAGCCGAAGCCCAACGGCACGCCCTTCCAGAGCGTGGCCCTTCTGCTACAAGGCGGCGGCGCCCTAGGCGCCTACCAGGCCGGCGTCTACGAGGCGCTCGCCGAGAGAGGCGTCGAGCCCACCTGGCTCGCCGGCATCTCCATCGGCGCGATCAACAGTGCAATCATCGCCGGCAACGCGCCGGCGGTACGGGTTTCAAAGCTTCGCACGTTCTGGGACGCGGTGAGCGCCAATCGCTGGCCAGTACCTGCCTACAAGACCGATCCTTGGCGGACCGGTCCCTTCCGCGGCCTGCTAAACCAGTGGGCTGCGGCTGGCGTAATGCTTACCGGCGTCCCAGGCTTTTTCTCTCCGCGATTTCCGCCCCCCGGGCTGCATGTCTCCGGCGCAGAAGCGGCGGTCAGCTGGTACGAGGCCGGCGAACTTCGCGCCATGCTGGAGCGCTTGGTCGACTTCGAGCTGATCAACCATCCGTCGGCCATGCGGTTCAGCGTCGGCGCGGTAAACGTGCGCACGGGAAACTTCGCCTATTTCGACAACGCCACCGACACGATAGCCGCCGAACACGTCATGGCGAGTGGCGCTCTGCCTCCGGCCTTTGCGCCCGTGGAGGTGGACGGGGAAGCCTATTGGGACGGAGGTCTGGTCTCCAACACCCCCCTGGACTGGGTCCTGTCTGCGCGCTCAGGGCTGGACACTCTTGTGTTTCAAGTGGACCTCTGGAGCGCTCAAGGCTCGCGGCCAAGCGACCTCGCAGGCGTTGCGGTCCGAATGAAAGAAATTCAGTATTCCAGCCGGACACGCGCCGCGACCGACCGGTTTCGTGAGCAGCAACAACTGCGTGCGGCCCTCCAGGACTTGATCCAGAGCCTGCCCAAGGAGCTCGTTTGCACGCCCGAAACTATGCGGCTGGCGGAAGCCGCCGATCTGGCCGGCTTCAACATTGTTCAGCTCATCTACCGCTCGCCAGCCTATGAGCAAGCGTCGAAGGACTACGATTTCTCCCGCCGCAGCATGGAGGACCATTGGCGGGCGGGCTACGAGAACGCGGCCGAAAGCCTCAAGCATCCGCAGACGCTCAGCTTGCCGAGAGCGCCCGGGGAGGTCGCCGTCTACGACTTCCTCCGTAGCGCCGATGATTCACGCGCACAACAGGAGATCGGATGAGGCTCGCCCACCGATCGGTTCCAGTTGATGGGATTACCGACGGTGATACTCCTGGCCTAGCCAATTGTGCTCAAGCGCGCGGATGTGAGCGACCACCGAGCAAAGAACGCCGTCGACTATCCCAACAATATGAAGCCGTTCGCGCCCTCGATGGCCCCGAGGATCCTCCAGCGCTTGGCCAGCGTCAGTTCGCCGTAGCCGATCGCGAAATATGTGACCGTAGAGAAGTAGAGAGCCGGCCCAGCCTCCGACGAGGTGGATGAACCCACAACCAATCGGCGTTCGCGAAGGCCCCGTCGGAGATCCACTTCATGTAGGCGGACGAGCCCGACTTGCACCCGCCGCCGGCGCCCAGTCGGCCCGAGGTAAGCTAGAGCTTTACACTTCTCAGGCGCAGAGCGTTGGTGACGACGCTAACGCTGGACAGCGCCATGGCAGCCGCTGCGATGGCAGGCGAGAGCAGCCAGCCAAAGACGGGGTAGAGCACGCCGGCGGCCACCGGCACGCCAGCGACATTGTAGACGAAGGCGAAAAACAGGTTCTGGCGGATGTTGCGCATCACGGCCCGGGACAACCGCCGCGCCTTCACGATCCCTTGCAGGTCACCCTTGAGCAGGGTGACGCCGGCGCTTTCAATGGCGACGTCGGAGCCCGCGCCCATGGCGATCCCGACGTCCGCGGCCGCCAAGGCCGGTGCGTCGTTCACGCCATCTCCCGCCATGGCCACCTTGCGGCCCTCGGCCCGGAACTTTTCCACCACGGCCGCCTTATCCTGCGGCAGCACCTCCGCTTCGACATCGTCGATCCCGAGCTTGCGGGCCACCGCAAGCGCGGTCGTCCGGTTGTCGCCGGTCATCATGACAAGCCGCACGCCTTCGGCCTTCAGGAGGCGCACGGCTTCCGGCGTAGTGGCCTTGATGGGGTCCGCGATTGCGAACACCGCGGCGGCCTGTCCGTCCACCGCCATGTAGATCGCGGTAGCGCCGTCAGCGCGGAGCGACTCTGCCTGACTATCGAGTCCGCTAGTGTCGACGCCCTGTTCCTTCAGGAACTTGCCGGATCCGAGCACCAGACGCCGCCCGTCGATCGATCCCAGAACGCCCTTGCCCACAGGCGAGTCAAAGTCGGACGGCTCTGAAAGGCTTAGCTTGCGATCGTTGGCGGCGCGGAGGATGGCGTCCGCGAGGGGGTGCTCGCTGCCACGCTCAAGGCCGGCGGCCAGGCGAAGCACTTCCGCCTCGTCCCACCCCGTGGCCGGCACGATGGAGGTGACCGCGGGCCGCCCCTCGGTGAGAGTTCCGGTCTTGTCGATCACCAACGTGTCGATCTTTTCGAAGCGCTCCAGGGCCTCGGCGTTCTTGATCAGCACTCCGGCCCCGGCGCCGCGACCGACCCCCACCATGATCGAGATCGGCGTCGCCAGTCCAAGCGCGCACGGGCAGGCGATGATCAGCACCGAGACCGCCGCGATGAGGCCGAAGGCAAGCCTCGGTTCGGGACCGAAGACCCCCCAGGCGGCGAATGCCAGGACGGCGATCACGATCACCACCGGGACGAACCAGCCTGACACCTGGTCGGACATCCGCTGGATCGGCGCCCGGGAGCGTTGCGCCTGGGCAACCATGTGGACGATCTGCGAAAGAAGGGTGTCGGCCCCGACTTTCTCCGCCCGCATGACGAACGAGCCCGTCTTGTTGATCGAGCCCCCGACGACCTTGTCGCCCGGCTTCTTGGTCACCGGCATCGATTCCCCGGTGACCATGGACTCGTCAATCGACACGCGGCCGTCCACGACCTCGCCATCGACGGGGACCTTCTCGCCTGGCCGCACGCGTAGCTGGTCGCTCACTAGGACCTGATCGAGCGTCACTTCTTCGTCCACTCCGTCGTTCCGGACCCGCCGCGCAGTCTTGGGCGCAAGGTCCAGCAGCGCCTTGATCGCACCGGAGGTCTGCTCCCGCGCGCGCAACTCCAGCACCTGCCCGAGAAGCACCAGCACCGTGATCACAGCAGCGGCTTCGAAATAGATCGCAACGCTGCCATCGGCGCGCCGGAACGCCGGCGGGAAGATGTGCGGCGCGAGGGTGGCGACGATGCTGTAGGCCCACGCCACCCCGATCCCCATGGCGATGAGGGTGAACATGTTGAGATTCCGCGTCCGCAGCGACGCCCAGCCGCGCTCGAAGAACGGCCATCCGGCCCACAGCACCACGGGCGTCGCCAGCACCAGTTGCACCCAGTTGGACGCGGTCGGCGAGATCCAGCGGTGCAGGTCGAGGAGATGCCCCCCCATTTCGAGCGCGAGAACGGGCAGCGCCAGGGCGAGGCCGACCCAGAAGCGGCGGCTCATGTCGATAAGCTCGGGGCTCGGGCCGCTGTCGGCCGTCGCCAACTCGGGTTCGAGCGCCATGCCGCAGATCGGGCACTTGCCGGGACCATCCTGTCGGATCTGCGGGTGCATCGGGCAAGTGTAGATATCTCCGCTGCGCGGGACCGGCGGCCGAGTTGGATTCTCGGCCAGATACTTCGCGGGCGCGGCGATGAACTTCGTACGGCATCCGGCCGAGCAGAAGTGAAACTCGGCGCCCTCGTGCACCGCGTGGTGGGATGACGTAGCCGGATCGACCTTCATTCCGCAGACCGGGTCGGTCGCGGTCTTGCCGTGCTGCGCGGGTTGGGCGCTGCCATGCCGATTGGGATGCTGTGCGTGATCATGATCGCCCATGCTTGGATCTCCTCGGCACAACATATATACCCCCATGGGGCATTGTTCAAAACCCAAAGCAAGTATACTACAACGTCGAACCGAGGCCCGCATGGAACACGCTGACAAGCCACGTCTGCTCAACCGCCTCAATAGGATCGAAGGGCAGGTGCGGGGCATCGCCCGCATGATGGAACAGGACCGCTGCTGCCTCGACATAATGACGCAGTTGCATGCCGTCAGGGCCGCTGTTCGGCGCGTGGAGTCCGCGCTGCTCAAGAAGCATCTAGAGGACTGCCTGACCGACGCGATGGTGAGTGTTGATGAAGCGGAACGCCACCAGAAGACGGCGGAATTGATCGCATTAATGGAGCGCCATGGTCGCTAGGTGTTCAGTCCCGAGGTCAAGTGGACGGTATCGAGCCTGAAGCGTTGCGGTTCATCAGCCCATGCCTTGCAGATGGCTTCGTAGGGTGTGAGGCCTCGTAAGGTCTTAAGCCGCCTGGCGAAGTTGTAGGCGTCCGGGAAGGCGGCGAGGTGGTCCTCAAGCTGCCGGTGAAGGCTGTGGCCGCCATGCCCGTGGCGCGCTTCACCAGCCGGGCGAAGGCGTACTTCGATGTCCGGTCCACGGCCACGAAGAGGTGGAGCTTACCTTCCTCGGTCCGGACCTCGGCGATGTCGATGTGGAAGTAGCCTAGTGGGTAGCGCTTGAAGGGTTGCTTGCCGGGCTTGTCGCCGGCGATCTCGGGTAGCCGGCTGATGCCGTGGCGCTGGAAGCATCGGTGCAGGGCTGAGCGGGTCAGGTGCGGGATCGTCGCCTGCAGGGCGTACAGACAATCGTCCAGCGGCAGCAGCGTGTGCTTGCGGAAGGCGACCACCACGGCCTCTTCCTCGGCCGTCCGTACCGTCGAGCACGGCGCCTTGGGGCCCATCGGCGCGTCCTCAAGGAAGCTCGGCTTCCGCCACTTGGCGACGGTCTTGCGGTTGAGGCCATACCTCGCCGCTAGCTCTTTGAGCGGAGCCTTCGATCGCTGTATCGCCGCTCGGATGGCGTGCGTGGTGGTGGCGCTGCCGTGGAGTATCTGCCCATAGCTCCTCCCGGCGTGAGCACTCAGCTAAACTGAGTCCCCCACACATCGGGACTGAACACCTAGCCCGGGCCTGCCGGGAACACTCAGCCCCAGTTGATCAAGATCAAAGTGGCAAGACTTAGCAGCTGCTAGCCAGGGTGGGTGCAGAAGGCCGTTCGCTCGGTCTCCACGAAACCATTATGGACCTCATATGCGCGCACTGTTTATCGCTATCGTCACCTTCAGTCTCACCGCGGCGGGCCAAGGCTTCGCCCAGCAAGCGCACAGCGGCCATCTACCCGCCCCCGCGTCGGCCGTCACCACCAAGAATCCGGCGAACCCCACGCACGAAGAGTGCAAGAGTGTCATGGGCCGCAAGATGGACGGCCATGTCTTGCACGACCACTCTGCCGAGAAGGGCGCGCCGAGGCCGCAGATGCGGCACCCGCTCAGCAAGGCCGCGATGGACAAGATGCACGGCAAGTGCGCGACGAAGATGGCGGAACCCAAGAAGTAGGCGCCCGGCCAACGATAGTTTTCCTCACACCATCAACGCACACCGCGAGAACCCCAGATGCCTACCCGGAACACCCTCCTGCGCCCGGCCATGATGGGAGCGGCCGTCTCGCTGCTTTTGCTCAGCCTCTCGGCCTGCGAGGGAAAGACTAGCCCAGAGGTCCCACCCGCGGCGGCTACCACTGCGGGGGCGGGCGTTTCGACTGCGCCCCAGGCGACGGCCACGCAAGACGACGAGCGCCACGGCGCCGACGCCCCCGAGTCCCTCGAAGAGGCGCGCGCCGAAGGCCACCGAGAAGGCATGGACATGGAGCGCGATGCGCATGAGGGCGGCATGGAGATGGGCGCCAAGGCTCATGCCGACGGTATGAGTACCCGGGGCGATAACGACGCCATGTCGATGAAGAAAGCCGACCCGCCGATGAAGATGGATGGTCACATGTAAGTGGCAGTGGCGGGCTCTCTCGGCCCGTTTCCGCGCCTTGCGCCGTAAACCCCCTAAGAGAGCACAATGATCAATCTCGAAAGATCCATCACACATGTCGTGACCGCCACGGCGCTCGCTTTAAGCCTAGCGGCATGTGAGCAGAAGCCGACCACGGAGAAGGGGTCCAAAGCGGCGCAGGATGCAGCGCCCGCCGCCGCCAGCGCAATCTCAGGCGGCGAAGGCGAGTCGGAGACCCAGGCGGGATTAACCGGAAAAACCGGCGACGATCATCCCTACGACGCGCGGGGGGGGATGGAACGGGGCCGCGAAGCGCGCGCGCGCGCGCACGGGATGGGCATGGCGCCTAGTCCGGACTCGCCCGCCGACAACCATCCCCAGTAGGTAGATTGTCGAAATCGCCCCGAGTGCATGCGACCAGGTCATAGTCATTCAGCTGAATTGAGCAGGCTGGCACCCCCTTGTTAGCGCGCGCTCGGCGCCGGCGGCGTCGCGTGTGATGACCAGTGAACGTGGACGATGCGCCACCCCGCAGGAGTCCTGCGCAGGACCATTGTCTCGGTCGTCAGACGATCCAACACTTTGTCCCCAGAATGGCCCTGGACACGGCCTTCGGTGGCGATCCAGGCGATCCCGCCCGCCGCCGCGCCAACGCGCTGCCGGATCGACGCGCTTGCATCGCGCTCAAACTTGATGTCGGCGGCCAGATGTTCCGCAGTGTAAGCGGCTTTCGACCGCTCCGCGCCACCGGCTTCGAAAACCAGAGCGTCGTCGCTCATCAGCGCCGTCGCTCCATCACCATCTCCCGCCTTCAAGGCTGCGTGGAAGGCGTCAATGGTCGCGGCAGCATCCCCTGCCTCGCCCGAAAGCGCCGCGACGACATTAGCTATCGGCTGCAAGACGGCCGGGTGCCCGGCGCTCGCCGTCGGCATGGCAACGAGTGCTGACGTAGCGAGAACGGCGACTGCGCTGCGTGGGAAGGATGTCATTGGAGACCTCAAAGGGAAGAAGGGGCGGCATCGCGGCTTGTGCTCGGAGGAACGGGCGACGAGCATACGTGTCTGCGGAGGGAATGGGTTTGTCCGACGAGTTGACGCGTGAACTTCTGAGCCGCTGGCGGAACGACCCGACGGGCGCCTATCATAGCTGGTTCCTCTGGGAGGAGCGGCTAAAGAACTTCCGCTCAATCCGACGCGGCGTCCAGCAGGTCGCCGCTGAGATCAGGGATGATCGATTCGGCGTATCGTACCGCGGATCGTCCCTGGAGACCGTCGTCCATTCGATCGCCGAGCAGCGGCAAGTGTTCAAGGGAGCCGACCACGCCTTCCTTTGGAAACCTAAGCTGCGCATTCCGGACATCTACGAGCACCCGGGAAATCAGCGTGCTTTCGGCCAACTTCTGCACGCCTGCGTCTGTTGCGACACCGAAGAGCATGTCCTGACCGAGATCCACCGGATTGATGCGCTGAAGATCAAGGGCCTGGGCCCGGCAGTCGCCAACATCCTCTACTTCTTGCACCCCACCATCGCGCCGCCGTTTAACACGGCCATCGTGCGTGGCTACAACGCCTTGACCGGCGCCAACGTAAAGCTCGGGCGTTGGGATCAGTACTTGGCGATGCGGGAGGGCCTGATCGCGTTCAATCGTAGGCACAGGGATTTGCTGTCTAATGACCTCGGAGCCGCGGCGGCGTTCTGCTTTGACCTTGGCATGGGGCTATATGCGCCGCCGCCTCGTTCTGACGACGCCGCGACCAAAACCGCCTGGGCGGCTGACTTGGCGAAGGTTCGCGCCGCCGCCAAGCCGATGGCGGGTGAGGCCGAGGAGCGCACCCACACGGAAGTCCAGGGCTGGCTTCGCGACCTTGGAAGGGCGCTTGGCTACGGCGTTTGGATCGCGCGGAATGATCGGGGCCGAAACCATGGGCCGGGCCGCCTCGGGGACCACTGCCTTGAGAAGTTGCCCCCCGCGGTGGACAGCCGCCCCGGCGCCGAAGCTGTGCGCCTCATCGACGTGCTGTGGCTTGATGGGAACGGCGAGATCGTCGCGGCCTTCGAGGTCGAGCATACGACCTCGATCTATTCTGGCATCGTCCGAATGCTCGACCTCGCGCTGGGTGGCGGAGCCACCCAACTCCACAGCCTATTCCTTGTCGCCCCTGACAAGCGCGAGGCTGATGTGCGGTCGCAGATCTCCCGTCCTGCTTTCAGCCGCATCGCCAACCTCAGCATACGCTATCTGCCGTATAGCGCGCTTGAGCAGCATCGCGAAGCGATTGCGCGCTTCGGCGCTGGCGTGGCTGTCTTGGAGACGATTTCCCATCGGCTCACCTAGTTGAGGATCGCAAGTCGGCGTCGAGCCGCTCGGCCAGCAACTTGCGGGCCAAATAGAGTCGCGTTTCGAGCGTTTTAACTCGCCGGGCGCAAAGAGAATGGAAGCCGGGCCCATCGTCACCTCGATGACCCCGACCTCGCGGACGTCTGATCAGAGCCATCGACCTCGACCCTGGCAAAGCCGGAGACAGCCGCGGCCTGCTGCGCATCTCGGCGCCAGGTGAAGAGCTGGGCCTTGGACAAGCCATGCCGATCAGCCGTCTCGCCAACCGACGTCGCATAGCTCTCGGCGATGATCTCGGCCTTGGCCTCGGCGCTCCAGCGCCGCCGCCGCCGCCCAGATCCTGTGAACACCTCGAATCGACGCGCCGCAGGCATCATCAGCACATCATCAGCACACCAAGCCAACTCGACACATCGGCCGGGAGACTCCGCGATCAACGCGCCCCTGGGAAGGTGGGGGGCAAAGCCCCGCTTACGCCGGAACGCCCGGGCCTTGGGCTGAGCTGATCCCGAACCCGCTCAGGTGATGCCGAAGGGCGTTGATCAGGTTGTCCTTTGGCGGACTACGAGATCGCGCGTCTTGTGGGGCATCAAACCGCTTGCTGGACCTCAATCTTCACGGCAACCAAACGTGACGACCTCGGCGATATTCTCCGCATCGGTCTTGCCCCGCTTAGCATAGGAATTCACATAGGCTTCTGGCCTCAGCCGCGCCTCGTGGCCGATGACATTGCTGCGGGCCACCGTGATTGGCCGACGCCCGCGCTTCGATCGTACACCTTAGCCTGCGGGAACCCCTGAAGGGCCCGACACAACGCTCGCGCGCCGCCGGGCAGAATTGCGGCGACGCGTGAGCTTTAAATTAGCCGCCGTGCGACTTTAGCCAAGCTTCAAGTTCGCTCGTCCCTTTTGTGTTCTCGTCGATCGTCTTCTGAGCGATTTTCTTCGCGTCGGCGTCGCTACCGTGGCGAAGTTCGATTTGGGCCATGTCAATAGCGCCTTGGTGGTGTGCCATCATCTTGCGAGCGAACGTGACGTCGGGAGTTGAGCCCTTCGCGTTCATCATGGCCTGGTCCATCTTCTTCATGGCCGTCATGTACTCGTTCATGGCCATCATGTTGTGATCGCCCTTCATCCCTTTCATCCCCTTCATCCCGCCCATCGCGCTGTGGTCCATGCCTTTCATAGCCCCTTGACTGGACTGAGCCGAAGCCGTGGTGACGGAGAGCGCTAGCGCAGCAATCGCGGCGAGGAGGGTCGTTGTCTTTCTCATGATCTCTGTTCCGTGCTGACAAATAGGGAGGCGCGTCCGAGGCAGCCGGCGGATCGCGCAAACAAGTAGAACATCCAGAGAGCGCCTTCGTTGCTTGACGACTGAAGATCGGCGAGACGGCCAAAATTCCAAAGCTTGGAAGGGGAGCGGTGAGCCAGTGGCTTCAGCCTGCGCGAAGGAGGACTGCCAAACGCGCCTCCTGCTCCCGATCGGCAAGTTTCGGGTTTGGTAGCTTTTCGGTGCGGGCCTGATCCCTGCTTGCTGAACCACGAAACGAGGGCCTGGGCTCGGCGCCTCCTCAGACGGTCATGTTGGCCCGTTCCGTCGCTAGGTTGGCGGGCCGACAGATCTCCGGGCACCTCGCGGCGCGCGGCAGCGCAGATCGCACAGGTTATCCCACGCAGTGACTGAACGATCGTTGCGTCGGTAGATCTGCGATCGGTCTTATTGGCGATTCGTGCGCGACAAAGCGCGCGCCTCGGAACGGTCGGCGTCCAGGGTTCTGGGAACATTAGATAGGCCAACCACTCGGTCGACAGCCACCAGAAGGGGATGGCCGGCGATCGCATCGCAATCAGCGTGGGTCAGACCAAGCCGAAGAGGATGACGAGGGCGTTAACACCCAGGCCCGTGCGGTCAAGGACACCAGCCATTGGCATCGCGTCCCACGTCCACTGCAGCTGGTGGTGGAACAACACCATCCCCCAAAGCGAGGACGAAGCAAATGCTAGTGCGTGCAGGAAGATCGGCCGGGAACGGTTGTCCTGCCTTGCCCGCGTCGGGTTCGCTACGAACCCTTCCTGCGCCCCTGCGTCCCCGACTCTATAGTAGACACGCGACCCTTGAGGCCGGAGCCCTCAAGTGAGGGGATATCGTCAGGGAATGCGTATAGTGGCTGAACAAGGTGGGATGTTGCGATGAACGACAGACTTGATGAAGCGCTGAGCATCCTTCGATCTCAGCCCCCCCCCGTAAGCTGTCATGAGCTGGAACTTAACGTCTGGCGGGGCATCGACAGAATTCGCCAGGCCCGGGCGGCGGCCCCAGCACTCTTCGCCGTTCGCGCAGCAGCCCTTTTAGGCGCGCTGGGCCTCGGCGTAGCGAGCGGCGGCGCGACGGCGTCCGCCCTGGCGGCGGAGCCACAGGAGATGTCCGCCTTCTCAGTGAATGCGCAGCTGGCGCCCTCGACGCTGCTGGATCACCACAAATGAACGTGTTCGGCCGCGGGTTCATCCTTACGCTTTTCCTGACGGTGATCGCGGCCGTGGGCGGGACTTGGATAGGCGCGCGCTACATTTACGAGCAGCGTCACCAACCCTCGCTGCATGAGTTCGTCCATGACGAGCTGAAGCTCTCGGCCGAGCAGCGAAGGCGGCTGGGCGTGCTCGAGCAGGACTTCGCGGTGCGTCGCCGGGCGCGCGAGGCCGAGTTACGCTCCGTCAACGCCGAGCTCGCCCGCGCCATCCAGATGCGTCACGAATATTCGCCGGAGGTGAAGGCCGCGGTCGACCGCTTCCACGACGCCATGGGGGGCCTTCAAAATGAAACTATCCTGCACGTCCTGGCGATGCGCACCGTGTTGACGCCCGACCAGGCCGCACGGTTCGATGAGCGCGTCGCCGAGGCCCTCACCGAATCGGCCCTGTGACGGCTGGAGAAGAGACGGACGACGAACTCGTCTTACGAGCACTGGGCGGGGAGGATCGGGCGTTCACCACGCTCATGCAACGCCATCAGGCGCCCCTCTATGGCTTCGCGCGCCGCTATGTTGGCGATTCCGAGGCGGCCGGAGACGTTGTGCAGGAGGCCTTTGTGGCCGCGTGGAAGGCGCTCACGCAGTTCGACAGCCAGCGGAGCTTCCCCGTGTGGCTCCGCGCCATAGCGCTGAACAAGTGCCGTGACCGCGCTCGCCGTCTGGCGGTGCGCAAGCTCATTCTCGGTGAGAAAAGCGACCAATCGTTCGAGGCCCAGGCGCAGCCGGATCCCGCGCCAGACGGCGAGGAGTCCGTCTTGTTGGCGGAGCGACGAGCGGTTGTCCAGCAGGCCATCGACCGACTGCCGGTCAAGCTCAAGGAGCCGTTGCTTCTGACGTATTTCGACGAGCTAACCCAGCAGGAAGTCGCCTCACTGCTAGGCGTGACGGTCAAAACGATCGAGACACGGGTCTATCGAGCGCGCCAGCAGCTCGCCGAGATTCTCGACCGTTCGGCAATTTCGGACAAATTCGTTTAGGGGTGAGCTCCGCAAGTCGCGTATGCAGAGAGGCGGGCCGCTGAACCCTTTCCACATCACCAGCCGCTGCTTCGTCGTCAAATGATCGTAGGAATTTGTATGCCCATCCAGCCGAGCTTCGAGTGGGGTCGTACCTCATTGTAGTCACGCCGCCAGTCCTCCAAGACGGCGCGGGCATGCGGCAGAGATCGGAAGAGGGTCTCGTTCAGAGCTCGTCGCGCAGGCGGCCGTTGAAGCTCTCGTTGTAGCCGTTCTGCTGCGGCTTGCCCGGGGCGATGTAATGCCAGCCGACGCCGGTCTCGTCGGCCCAGCCGAGGATGGCGTTGGAGGTCAGTTCCGTGCCGTTGTCGATCATGTCCGGGCGTCCGCGCTGAGCGATGATGGCGTCCAGCTCGCGCGCCCGCGCGCCACCCGGCGTCCCGACAGCGAGGTATCGGCCACCAGGGCCAGGCACTCACGAGTGCAGTTGTCGATCATTGTCAGAATGCGGAAGCGCCGCCCGTCGGTCATCTAGTCGGAGACGAAGTCCAGACTCCAGCGCTGGTTGGCCGCCAGCGGCGTCTCGATCGGCCGACGCGTCCCGATGGCGCGCCGTGTCGCTTGGTAGCTCACGCTCGCCCGTTCCACCCGATCACCCGGCACGCCCGCCGCTCACTCGTCTTAGGGGTACTGCAGATACGCTGCAGCCTCCCGATGCGCGGCGGGCGTCAACACTTTTTCCCGGCAAATCCTTCAGCGCGACGTTGTCGAGCATCGCGTCGGCCAGCATCCGCTTCAGCTTGCCCTTCCATCTTCCAGCGCCTTCAGACGCCGGGCCTCCGACACATCCAGGCCTCCGTACTTAGCCTTCCACTTGTAGAAGGTCGGCGAGCTCAGCCCGTGCTTCCTGCACAGATCCGCCACCGGTACGCCGGCCTCCTGCTCGCGCTGGATCCCAATGATCTGCTCTTCCGTGAACCTTGATCGCTTCATTCGTCCGTCCCTTTCCTGGGGCGGACCCTAATTATTTCTGGAGGAGTTTCAGGGGGTCACGTCACCCTCACCCCGCACCAAAAGGATCGGCAGTTACATTTGGACCGTTAAAAACTCTGCTCTGAACCGGACGGGCGTTTAAGTATACTTGTCCCAAGCCGCAACCACTCTGAAGCGCGGGGCTAATGTCAGTGCCACACCTCCGCAGCACCACGGCCACCGCGCTGGCGTCCGCGAGCGCCAAAACCGCGCTTCAGACGCCAGCGCTCAAGGCTATTCGGACGCCGTGGCGATGGAACCGGGCGCTAGGCGTGACTTGCTGTGCGATTCCGTTGTCTCCAACCAAGGCTGTCTCGCCGATGCGAACGATCACAAGCGATCGGGCTATCGCACTCGACACTCCGCAGGCGCCGCCCAGGGACAAAGAGGCGGCGCTGACTTCTACTTGGCGGAGGTCAATTAGACGCCTCCAAGAGCCTATTTGCCTAGCAGCTGGCGGCACTGCGCATGGGTCATGGCCATTGTGTTCACCGCCCCGCTCTTTTCCGACGAGTGACTGTGCGTGGTGCCCTCGCCCATTTCTAGCATCTGTTCGCAAGCCGCTCGCTGCTCAGCGGTCGGCGGCTCATTGGTGGTCGCGCACGCGGCAAGCACCGCCGCCGACACGGCGATCGCACCCAAGGTGTTCACTCTCTTCAACATCATTCTGTCTCTCCTGCTAAGCGATGGATTGCACCTATACCATGATGCGGCTGATGAGCGGCACAGGGTTTCTTCTGTCTGGATATCGAACGGTGAGCTGAAAATATGAGCAGACTGGCCCAAGAATGCTTAAAATGCATGCCGAATTGACCTCCAGATGAAATGGACCCGTTCCGTCGCAGAGATCGGGGTTTGATGTATTTTCACCTCTCTTCTGCTGCCGGGCGGCAAGGCGCGGGTGTTCGCGCACTGCGCCTTGGGTGGGGGCGCAGGCGCGCCGCGTCGGAGCCGCGACATCTCAAATTGGCGATGGCCGTGATATCGCCTAGGGGAACCTTCAAGTTTAGGCCTGTCGCCGGGCCTGCCGCTGTTAACGACTCGGGCGCGACCTTGAAGTCCTTAGTCATGCTGGCAGTCGGCATCGGAATCTGACCGTGGTTGACCGTGATTGTTGGGGCGGCGGTGTGACGGGGGGGCCTAGGGGGCGATCGCCGGGAGGGCCGCGCCAAGCATCAGCCAAAATGGCTGCCAGATGGACTCCGCCTGAGGAGAATCGTGTGTGACGAGGAAGCATCGGCGGCCGGTCAACCGGCCGCCGACACCCTCGCTCATCGCGCGTCTAAGGGGATCAGGGCGCGCGACGCGATCTCGGGGGGCCGACCGAGCCGCCGGGGGCGTCGGCGGGAACCTGCTCCCGTATGGTCATGCACTGCTCGCGCATGGCTTGCCCACCCCTCATCAGCGGACAGCCGTCCTCCCGCCTGGGTGCGTTGATAGGAGCGCGCCGGAAGCGCCGCCGTCACGCCACCTTGGAGATGCCGTCACGCCACCTTGGAGATAGAGGCGAGAACCAAGCTGATGTCGTCGTGGGGGACGAGACTCTGTCCTTGCGGGGTCGCAACAAGGGGCGGCCGCGCCGCCGGCGTGGTGTATGCCCCGCATGTCAGGCATGGCGATGCTCCTCGTCGCATCGCCATGAAGGCGGGGAAATTTCCGCCTTCTCGGTCCAGGCGGAACTCGCGCCCTCGACACTACTGGATAATCACCGGTGAGCGGGACTAGCCGCGGGCTTCTCCTCACGGTAATCCTGACCGTCCTGGCGGCGATCGACGGCACTTGGATCGGCGCCCGTTTTATCTACGAGCAGCGTCACCAGCCGTCGCTGCACGAGTCCACAAGGAGCTGCGGCTCACGGCGGAGCAGAAGCAGCGGCTTGAGGTTATCGAGCAAGACTTTGCGGTGCGCCGCCGCGCGCGAGAGGCGGAGCTTCGCGCCGCCAACGCCGAACTGGCCGCGCCATCCAGGATCGACATAAATATTCCCCGCAGGTTCAGGCGGCCGTGGAACGCTTCCACGGCGCCATGGGCGAACTGCAGAAGGAAACCATCCTCCATGTGCTGGCCATGCGCACCGTGCGCACGGCCGATCAGGCTCTGCAGTTCGACCAGCATATCGGCGCAACCCTGACCGAACAGGCGCCGTAAGGAAAAACGAGGTCCCAGACCTCGACCTGGTCGCGCGCGCGCGCCGGAGAGGACCGGGCGTTCAGCGAGCTCCTACGGCGCCACAAGCCGGCGCTCTACGGCTTCGTGCGCCGATACGTTGGCGACGCCGACGCAGGGGTCGAGGTGGTTCAAGAGACCTTTATCGCCGCATGGCGGGCGCTCGCGCGCTACGACGCGCGTCGCCCGCTCGCGGTGTAGCTCCGGGCTATCGCACCGAACAAGTGCCGCGACCGGTCGCGGCGGCTCGCCGTCCGCCGTTTCATCCGCGGCGACAAGGACGACCAGTCGTCCGAAGCCCAGGCCCAGCCCAACCCGACGCCCTTCGGCGAGTCGCGACCGATCCCTGCCCAGCGCCGGGCCTCGATCCAAAAGGCGATCGATCTGCTTCGGGCAAAGCTCAAGGAGCCGCTGCTGCTGACCTACTTCGATGAGCTGAGCCAGCAGGAGGCGGCCGACTTGCTAGGCGTCACCGTCAAGACCATCGAAGCGCGGGTGTATCGCGCCCGTCAGCGGCTCGCGGAACTTATCGACTGCGCAGCTATTCGGACTCCGAATTCCTCAGGGGCAGCCGTCCGCGCTGCGTACTCCTAGGGTGGGGTGGCCGCTTGACCCTCCCACTGTGGGAAGCCCTATCTCCGCTGAGATCAGAACGCAGGACCTTTGATGCCCCGGCGCTTAGCCCACTTCGACCGCCGTTCGTTCCTGCGAGGCGCCGCGCTTCTAGGCGGCGGCGCAGCCATTAGCGCGCTGCTCCCCAGTTGGGCGCTCAGCGCCTCTCCGGGGCTGGTCTCCACCCTGCCGACGCTGTCGGGTGAAGACATCAAACTCACAATCGGCCACACGCCGGTCACCATCGACGGCAAGTCGCAGCATGCGGTGACCATAAACGGCACGGTCCCTGGTCCGCTACTGCGGCTGAGGGAAGGCCAGCGCGCGCGGATTTCGGTGACCAACACTCTGGACGAAGACAGCTCCATCCACTGGCATGGCCTCCTCGTCCCGTTTCAGATGGATGGCGTGCCCGGCGTGAGCTTCCCCGGCATCCCGCCTGGGGAGACGTTCGTCTACGAGTTCCCGGTCATCCAGTCAGGGACCTACTGGTATCACAGCCACTCCTCGCTCCAGGAAGCCGAAGGCCACTACGCGCCGATCGTGATCGAGCCGGCCAAGCCCGATCCGGTCGTCGCCGAGCGCGAGCATGTCATCGTGCTCGCCGATCACAGCGAGATGCACCCGCACCTGGTCTTCAAGCGACTGAAGCAGCAGGCCGGGGTCTTCAACTACCAGCGCCAGACGATCGCCGGCCTGCTGTCGGGCAAGGACCAGACGCTCGCCGAGCGGATCGAGTGGGCGAAGATGCTCATGGACCCGACGGACATCTCCGACGTCACCGGCTCGGCGCAGACCTTCCTGGTCAATGGCCATGGTCCCAAGGACAACTGGACCGGGCTCTTCACTCCCGGCGAGCGGGTGCGGCTGCGCTTCGTCAACGCCGCGGCCCAGATGATCTTCAATGTCCGCATTCCGGGCCTGAAGCTCACGGTCGTGGCGGCGGACGGCCAGAATGTGCGTCCGATCGAGGTGGACGAATTCCAGATCGGCAATGCTGAGACCTACGACGTCATAGTGCAGCCCACCGAAGACCGCGCCTACACTCTGGTCGCCGAGGCCATCGACCGATCGGGCATGGGACGCGCAACCCTCGCGACGCGCCCAGGCATGAGTGCTGCTGTACCACCCCTGCGGGAGCGGCCAATTCTGACCATGAAGGATATGGGCATGGATATGTCCGCCCATGGCTCCCCGGCGAGCGCAGACCCCGCGGGCACGCCTGGGATGGACCATTCAAACATGCCCGGGATGACCCCGGCGGCCATGGCCGGAATGAACAACCCAGCGATGCCGGGAATGGAACACGCAGCGATGGCAGGTATGTCGGCCATGGCGCCGCCCGGCATGGCCGCCCCGCACAAGCGCGGCTCGGACATCATGGGCGACATGGGGGGCATGAAGATGAACATGCTCGACTGGTCAAAGGCTCCTCAGATCAAAAAGGGCCCTGGTGTGCAGATGATCACGCCGATGCCGATGGACAGAACCGGCGAGCCGGGCCTGGGCCTTGAAAGCGTCGGTCACCGGGTGCTGGTCTACAAGGATCTGGTCGCTCTCGAGCCGAACCCCGACGCCAGGCCGCCTGACCGCGCCTTGGATATCCACCTAACCGGAAACATGGAGCGTTTCTGGTGGGGCTTCGATGGCTGGAAGTTCAGTGAAAACCCGCCGCCCTATTCCTTCCGGTCAGGCGAGCGCGTGCGCATCACCCTGATTAACGACTCCATGATGACCCACCCGATCCACCTGCATGGACACTTCTTCGAGCTAGTCCATGGCCCCGTGGGGCACATGCCGCGAAAGCACACCGTAAACGTGGCGCCGGGGGGGAAAGTGACGTTTGATGTTACGGCGGAGGCCGGGGACTGGGCCTTCCACTGTCATATGCTCTACCACATGCACGCCGGCATGTTCCAAGTGTTCAAGGTGCGCCCGGCGCAAGGAGCGGCGGCATGATCCGGTCGTCTCTCCTCGCTCTGGCGCTGGCGGGTTCGGCGAGCGCCGCCGCGGCGCAAGCGGCCGATCCGCACGCCGGCCACGTCATGCCTGCGCAACCGGCCGCCCCTCAGGCGGCGCAGCGGACGGCACCGCCGCGCCC